>DATABK010000751.1:0-6621 GCA_036259695.1 Actinomycetes bacterium
GCTGGCCGGGACCTGGGTGACCTCGGCCGGCACGCCGGCGTCGGCCAGGACCTGGTGGACGGTCGCCGGGTCGGCGGCGGGGACGCGCAGGGTGCGGCCGACCAGGCTGACCGGGAGGCCGGCCTGGTCGAGGGTGGTGAAGGCGGCCTCCCAGCTTCCGGTGCGGACCTCGGCGGCGGTGGTGTCGCCGACGATCTCGGGCAGGGTGCCGGCGGCGACGACGCGGCCGGCGGCCAGCACCACCAGGCGGTCGCACTGCTCGGCCTCCTGGAGGTGGTGGGTGGTGACGAGCACGCCGGCGCCGTGCTCGGCGGTGGCCCGGATGGTCTCCCACAGCCGGGCCCGCTGGAGCGGGTCGACTCCCGAGGTCGGCTCGTCGAGGACGAGCAGGTCGGGGAGGTGGCCGAGGGCGATCGCGAACGCGGCCCGCCGGCGCAGCCCAAGGGGGAGGTCGCGGACCAGGGTGTCGCGGACCTCGGCCAGCTCGCCCTCCAGGCGGGCGTCGGCGCTGCCGTAGGCGGCGGCCGAGAAGGCCAGGTTCTCGGCCACGGTGAGGTCCTCGTAGAGGCCGAGGGACTGGGGCAGGTAGCCGAGGCGGGACCGGGTCCGGCGCGACGGCGGCTCCCCGAACAGCCGGACGCGGCCGGCGGTCGGGGCCAGCAGGCCGAGCAGCATCCGGATCAGGGTCGTCTTGCCGGCGCCGTTGGCTCCGATGAGGCCGACGACCTCGCCGCCGGCCACGGTCAGGTCGACGCCGTCGACCACCGGCAGCTTCCCAAACCGCTTGGTCACGCCCTCGGCGCTGGCCAGGGGGCCGGTCGCGGTGGATCGGGGGGGTCCGGGGGACCGCCGGGGTGGTCCTCCGGTGAACCGGGGCCTCATGCCGCCCTCCGCCGGTCCTGGCCGAGCTGGGCCACGATCACCGTGTCCTCGAGGTCGAGGGTGGCCGGGCTGGTCCCCGGTGGGGCCGAGCCGTCGGGCGACCACCCCCGCCAGCGGGCGCCCCGGCGCCAGGTGGGGACGCCCCGCGGCTGGGCCGTCGCCTCGACGACCAGGCCGGGGGTGGCGGCCAGGAGCTCGTCGGGGGTGCCGGCGAGCAGCTCCCGGCCCCGGTCGAGGACGAGCACCCTGCCCGCCCGCTCGGCCTCGTCCAGGTAGGTGGTGGCCACGACAACGGCCGCCCCGCCGGCGGCCGCGGCGGCCAGCAGCCGCCACAGCTCGGCCCGGCTCACCGGGTCGACCCCGGTGGTCGGCTCGTCCAGGATGAGCAGGTCGGGGTCGTGGGCGACGGCCATGGCCAGGGCCAGCTTCTGGCGCATGCCGCCCGACAGCTGCCCGGCCAGCCGGTCACGGGCCCCGGCCAGGCCGGTCCGTTCGAGCAACTCGCCGATCCGCCGGCTGAGCCCGGCCGGCTCCAGCCCATAGGCGCGGCCGGCGAAGCGGAGGTTCTCGTCGACGGTGAGGTCGGCCCAGACGCCCGGGCCGGCCGAGACGTAGCCGAGGCGGCGCTCGTCCGGCCGCCGGACCGTGCCCGCGGCCGGCCGGACCGTCCCGGCCAGGGCCCGGAGCAGGCTGGTCTTGCCGGCCCCGTCGCCTCCGACCACGGCCGCGACCGTGCCCGCGGCCACCTCGAAGGTCACGTCCTCGCAGCCGACGGTGGCCCCGTAGCGGACGGTGAGCCCCTGGCAGCCCCAGCTGGGGGTCACCGGGCACCGGCCCGGGTGGGGGCGGCCGCGTCCCGGTCCTGGCCGGCCGGGCCGGGGTCGCGGTGGCGGCCCGAGGGGGCCAGGTCGCGGCGGAAGCGGGCGATCGACAGGCCGAACACCACCACCCCGAGCACGGCCAGCATGCCCAGGGGCAGCAGCAGGGCCTCCAGCGACGCCCCCCTGACCATCACCCCCCTGGCCACCTGGACGAAGTAGGTGAGCGGGAGCAGGTAGCCGATCCAGCGGACCCCGGCGGCCATGGCCTGGAGGGGGAAGATCAGCCCGGACAGCAGGATCTGGGGGAGCATGGTCATGATGGCCAGCTGGATGGCCTGGCCCTGGGTCTCGGACACGGTCGAGATGAGCACGCCGACCCCGACGGTGACGAACAGGAACAGCAGCGCCCCGAGGGCGAAGACCAGCGGCGAGCCGGCGAAGGGGACGTCGAACAGCAACACCCCGACGGCCACGATCACGGCCAGGTCGACGACCGCCACCCCGAGGTAGGGCAGGAGCTTGCCGGCGAGGACGTCGCGGGCCTTGAAGGGCATCACGGCCAGCTGCTCCAGGGTGCCGCTCTGGCGCTCGCGGACCACCCCGAGGGCGGTGGCGACGGTCCCCACGAAGACCAGCACCACCCCCATCAGGCCGGGGACCATGATGGCCGAGGTCTCCAGCCCCGGGTTGAACAGCACCTCGGGGGTGGGCAGCTCGGGCCGGCCCCGCAGCTCGGTCACCACCGACCGGGCCGAGAACAGGTCGGCCCCGTCGACCAGCACCTGGGGCTGGCCGGCGTCGCTGGTCACCACGGCCACCGCCGCCTCGGCGTCGCGCAGGGCCTCGACGGCCTGCTCGCGGCCCTCGCCGGGGTCGACCCGGACGACGTCGAGGCGGTCGGGCAGGGCGGCCGCCACCGTCTCGGCCCGAGGGCCGACCACCACCGTCTTGACCTGGTCGACGTCGAAGCTGGCGGCGTAGCCGAACACCACCAGCAGCAGCACCGGGAGGAGGATCATCATGGCCAGCGTGCGCCGGTCCCGGCGCATCTGGCGGAACTCCTTCATGGCCATGGCCCACATGCCGACGCCACCTCCGCAGCAGAATTCACTGTCTGATGAAGTCTACGGCGAATGAAATCTGTAGGCAAGAGAACGGCGCCGGCTGGAACCCGAGCCGGCGCCTGTTCCCGTCAGGGCCTAGTCGTTGTCGCGCTCGACCTTGGTGGGGGGCAGCTCGCCGGTGGCCCGCTCCCAGAGCTTGTCGACCAGCTTGCGGGCCAGCAGCACCACGACGGCGCTGAGCACCCCGAACGCGACCCGCTTCATGAGCTTGCGGGCCTCCTCGGGAGCACGCTCGGACAGCTTGGCCACCTTGTCCTCCATCTGCTTTCGGGTCTGCTCTACCTCGCGGGCGGTTGCTGCTGAGGTTTCCCCCACGTGATCTCCTCCTTCAGCTCGTTGGCGGTCGTCTGGAGTTCGGCTTTGGCCTTCTCCGGAGCGACCTTGGAGGCGGCCAGGCGCTTCTTGCCGACCAGCGCGAGGACCGCGACCACGATCAGCAGGACCACGGTGACGATGGCGAACCCGAGCCAGCGAGGCCCGCCGATCGCCTCGCCGATGGTGTAGAGCAGGAAGCCGAAGGCGTACAGCCCGAGCACGCCGGCCGCGACGAGCAGGGCGCTCGCCTTGGCGCTGGCGGTCAGGCCCTCCTGAAGCTCCTGCCGGGCCAGCAGGATCTCCTGCCTGATGAGGGTGGTCGCGTCGTCGGCGAGTCCCTTCAGCAGCTCACCGGTGGACGGCTCCTCGGTGGGCGCCGCCCCGGCGGGCCGCGTGGTGGCCCGCGAGCCCGACGGCGGGTCCTGGATTGCCAAGGCAGTCCCCCCTTACCGTTGTGTCGTTGGGGTTCGTGGGGGCGGCTTGCCTCGCCGTCCCTGGACCTTCCTACCCCGCTGCGGCAAGAGTTATCGCATATCTCACGGGGGCCGATGCAGTCGATGACCGGCGGCCAGCAGGGCCGCCAGCCGGGCCACGGCCGCCCGGGCCGTCGGGGTCAGCGGGCGCCGGCCGGCCTCGTACAGGGGCACCCAGTCGAGCTGGCTGTGCTCGGACGGCTCCCGGTTGACCGGCTCGCCCTTCCAGGCGGTGACCACGAAGTAGGCGTCGGCCCGTTCGCCGTCGTGGAAGCAGCCGAGGGCGGTCAGGTCGAGCGGCTCGATCCCGGCCTCCTCGCCGGCCTCCCGGGACAGGGCGTCGAGCAGGGTCTCGCCCTCGTCGGGCTTGCCGCCGATGGCGTCCCAGGCCCCCGGGTAGCGGCGGCCCTGGTCGCGGGTGCGCAGGCCGAGCAGGACCCGCGGTGGGTCGAGGTCGAGCAGGAGCAGGGCGGCGCCGGCGGCCTCGGTGAACGGCACCTCGCGGACGGCCGTGGACGCCCCCACGGTCACCGTGGCCAGCGGCCGCCAGGCCTTCCCCCGCTCGGGGTCCCGTTCCTCGCGCATCAGGGCCAGCTCGCGGACCGGGAAGGCGGCCCGGAAGCCGGCCAGCTCGCGGACCGCGAACTCGATCCGGTCGGGGGGCAGGTCCTGGACCAGGGTCACGTGCGGGTGGAAGGGATGGGTGCGGCGGTCCAGGGGCGATTCCTGGAGGGCGGCCTCGAGGTCGGCCAGGGCCGGCCCGCCCTCGCGCACGGCCAGGTAGGCGACCGGGCTGTCGGGCAGGAAGGTGGCCGCCCCGTCCAGCTCGACCAGGAACGGCACCGACTCGGCGGCCGCCCGCTCGACCAGGGCGACGGCCCGGTCCAGGTCGCGCTCGGCCACCGTCTGGGGCGGCACCAGGGTCAGGTGGGGCACGATCCGCTCCGCCGCCGGGTCGCCAAGGGCCCGCCGCCAGGCCTGCACGTGGATCCCCAGCGGCTCCGGCAGCCGCGCGATCACGCCCAGCCGCGCCCTGGTCATCGGTTGCCGATGGTCAGCCGCCGGCCCGCCGGGGCAGGAAGCCCATGCGGTCCTTGGCCAGGGCCAGGTTCTCGCGGGCGATGGCCTGGGCCTTGGCCGCGCCCTGCTCGAGGATGGCCTCCAGGCGGGCCGGGTCGCCCCGCAGCTCCTGGTAGCGCTCCCGGACCGGGGCCAGGAAGGCGATCAGGGCGTCGGCCAGGTCGGCCTTGAAGTCGCCGTAGCCGCGGCCGGCGTAGGCCTGCTCCAGCTCATCCACCGCCTTGCCGGTGGCCACCGAGAACAGCTCCAGCAGGTTGGAGATCGCCGGCTTGTCCGGCCGGGCCAGCACCTCCCGGCCCGAGTCGGTCACCGCCGAGCGGACCTTGCGGCGGATGGCCTCGGGCGGGTCGAGGACCTCGATGCGCCCGGCCGGCGACGCGCTCGACTTCGACATCTTGGCCGTCGGCACCTGGAGGTCCATGACCCGGCCGCCGACCTTGGGGATGTAGGCCTCGGGGACGACGAAGGTCCGGCCGAAGCGGGCGTTGAAGCGCTCGGCCACGTCCCGGGTCAGCTCCAGGTGCTGGCGCTGGTCCTCCGCCACCGGCACCCTGTCCGCCTGGTAGATGAGGATGTCGGCGGCCTGCAGGACCGGGTAGTTGAAGTAGCCGGCGGGCAGCGCCCCCTCCCCCCCGGCCTCGGCCTTGGACTTGAACTGGGTCATGCGGCGCAGCTCGCCGAAGGTCGCCAGGTGGTTCAACAGCCAGGCCAGCTCCGTGTGCTCGGGCACGTGCGACTGGACGAACACGGTGCAGACGTCCGGGTCCAGCCCGGCCGCGAGCAGGATGGCCGCCACCTCGAGGGTCCGGTCGGCCAGCTCCCTGTGGTCATAGGCCAGGGTGATGGCGTGCAGGTCGACCACCGGGTAGAGGGCCTCGAAGTCGTGCTGCATCTCCACCCACTGCCGGAAGGCGCCCACGTAGTTGCCGAGGTGGGTGTTGCCGGTGGGCTGGACGCCCGAGAGGATGCGCGGCACGTCGGTTCCTTCACGTCGGGTCTTGCGGCTCGGTGACTTGTACCTTACCGTGGCTCGCCATGACCGCCACGCTCCTGACCCGCAACCGCGCCCTCGACCACGGGTGGGTGGTGTCCTGCGCGTGTCCCGGGGCTCGGCGGTCGTGCCGTGTGACGACGTAGCTCGCGTGCTTTCCGACCGACCGGGCCAAGGACCACCCGACCCGAGCGTGTCGAGAGGAGCTCGCCTGTGGCGGCGACCGCCACCACCTGGCCGCACGGCCTCCAAGACCAGCTAGACGGACCCGACCTCGCCCACCTCGACGGCCTCCCGGCCGACGAGCTGCTGGCCTGGGCCATCGGGCGCCACGGCGACCGGTTCGCCGTGGTCACCAGCTTCCAGGCCGAGGGGATGGTCGTGCTCGACCTGGCCCGCCAGATCGACCCCGGGGTGCGGGTCCTGACCCTGGACACCGGCCGCCTGCCCGAGGAGACCTACGAGGTCATCGAGGCGGTCCGCACCGGCCTTGGCCTCGAGGTCGAGGTGATCACCCCCGACCCGGCGGATGTGGCCGCCATGGTCGCCCGCCACGGCCCCAACCTGTTCCACAAGGACCCGGCCCTGCGCCGGCTGTGCTGCCACGTCCGCAAGGTCGCCCCCCTGGAGCGGGCCCTGGCCGGGGTCGAGGCCTGGTCGACCGGGCTGCGCCGCGACGGCGGCCGGGCCCGCGGCGGCATCGCCAAGGCCGAGCGCGACGACGCCCACGGGGGCATCCTCAAGCTCAACCCGCTGGCCGACTGGACCCGCGACCAGGTCTGGGCGTACGTGCGCAGCCACCGGCTGCCGGTGAGCGCGCTGTACGACAAGGGCTACACCTCGATCGGCTGCGCCCCCTGCACCCGGCCGACCGCCCCCGGCGAGGACGAGCGGGCCGGCCAGGCGGGTGTGCAGGCCGACCCTGACGACCGCTT
>DATABK010000752.1:0-2154 GCA_036259695.1 Actinomycetes bacterium
ACATCACCCGCATGTCGTGCCCCCTTCCCGGTTGCTCAGCCTCTTGGCTTGCTCTGCTCGGTCAGCCTTCTCAACTGCGTTGGCCTGACAGGACGACGCTGGTTCCGGCCGCCCCAGACTACGGTGTGAGTCGAGGGTCCCCAGAAGGACCGAAGACTGGCCTCGGCTTTTCATGATCCGTGCTGTTGGCTGTTCGCGAACGGGAAGGTGCGGCCGGGTGGCCGGGTCGCGGGAGTTTGGCGGGCCGGATGCCACCTCACGGCCGGTAGCGTCCTGGCTCCTATGGTCGATGGCGGAAATGACCGCGAAGACCGTCTGGGGGTCGGCGGCGATCTGCAGCTCACCGTGAGCGGTTGCTGGTGGGTCCGGGTTGATCTCCATGGGCGTCCTCCAGGGCTTCCCACGGTCGGTGACCGCAGCGTCCCAGCGCCCCGGTCGCGGAACGCTACGCTTGGTCGGCTTGGCCGCTGTCGTGCGGCTAGCCTCAGGTCGCCGGCGGGTGAGGCTGGACGCCTGCCAGGGCCACCGAGGCCGCGGCCAGCATCGAGGCAGCGCCAGGGGGCCTACTACTGCATTGAGAACCCGAACCGGTCAATGCACTGGGTGTTCTAGGGCGTGTCCGACGAATGCTCTGGCCGGTGGTCGCCCGCCGAAGGCGGGATGCCCGGTGGCACCGCCACCCCGAACCGCTCGGCCAGCAGCCCCAGGTCGTGGCGGTCGGTGGCGCCCATCGGGTAGCCGAGATGATGACGGACCTGCAGTTGGGGGGTCAGACAGCGCACCTGCCGCCCCCTGACCCGGCCAACGCCGGTCAGCCCCTCGGCCGGGTAGGCACCCCAGGCGCCCTGGCCAACCTCTTGCCAGCCATGGCCCTGCTGGTCGAAGACCACCGGATGGAGGTCAACCCGCCGGCCGCTCGCATCGACCAGGACCAGCCGGGCCGGCCAGCCGGGCACGGCCGTCAGGTCGGGTTGGAACCCCAGGCCGGCCAGCGCAGCTTGGGCCGCCGGGCAGTCGTCACGGGCGATGACCAGGTCCAGGTCGTGGTGGGGTCGGCTCTGGCGGCCCACCAGCGCATCAACACCCCAGCCGCCATCCAGCCACACCACCACCCCGGCCCGATCGAGCTGGTCAAGGACCACCAACACATCGGAGGCGTCCAGCATCGCTGCAGTCACTCCCACCCGAGCGCCACCATAACCGACCTTGGCCCACGCCCTGCGACCATCCCGCCGGCCAGACGAGGACCGCTGGCGACGACCAGCCCGGCCCCATCTCCGCAGCCTCAGGCTGTTGAGTGGCAAAGGCCGCGCCGGCTGCCTGCCCAGAGACTACGAGCAGCTGCTGACCGCAGCGACGCACTCGCCCGCACCTCGGCGGGCGACGGCCGCGTGCTTGTCGCGGGTCAGCGGCACCAGCCGGTAGGCGGCATGGACCAGGTCCCACACCCTGGGGCCGGGCGCGGCGGAGTCCCGGTCGATGAACGGGACCGGCCGACCGGCGACAAACACGGTGTTGTAGTGGGGCAACATCGTTGTGGCAGGTGGCGCAGCAGGGCATGCACAGCCGGCGTCCACGGGCAGGTCGGCCGCCGAACCGTAACACGCTGGGACGCGTCAATGGCCGCCAGCCAGCTCCCCGAACGGGGCGGAGATGGGAGTTGCCAGAAGCTGGGTGCTGGCATGGAAGCAGCCTCGGGCTGTCGATGCAGGCAAGCGAGGGCTAGGCCAACCTGCCCGCCACAACGCGTCCGCTGCAACGGCTGCAGCCCGAGGCTGCACAGGGCCGTCTAGCCACCGACAGTGACCACCAATCTGGGGCCCGGATTACCGGTTGGAGGGAGCAGGTGGCAGGCGTACAGTTGTGCGCGTTGTTCCTGATTCCTCTCCCGCCACCTGGACGGTGGCAGCCTCCGGACCCAGCCCTCGTCCGGCCCTCCTACGCGACGGCCTGTTGGCCCGCTCGGCATCCCCGGTGTTTGCTCCCTGGGCTGCTGACCGGCTCGCCAGTCCTGAAAGGCAGGCGGCGCCATGCCGATCGACCCCACCGACCTGGCCAAGAGCATCGGCGCCCTCGGCTCCCTGGACCCCCAACGAGGCCTGGCCCCCACCCTCCAGCTGCTTGGTGGCATCGGCAATCTGCTGGAGGGTGGGG
>DATABK010000753.1:0-3680 GCA_036259695.1 Actinomycetes bacterium
GCCGCCGTGTGGGCCCTGCGCGACCGGTGGCGGTCCCAGTTTCCCGGCGACGCCGACGCCCTGCTCGCCGCCCTGGCCGGGGCGGTCACGGCCGCCGCTGACGCCGAGGAGGCCGTGACCGCGCCGGCCAGGGCGGCCAGCAGGGCGTCGGCGTCGCCGGGAAACTCGGACCGCCACCGGTCGCGCAGGGCCCACAGGGCGGCGGCCGTGGCCGCCGCCTCGGCCTGGGCGGCGTCGCCCCGCTCCACCTGGTCCTGGAGCTGTCGGGTGAGGCGACGGGCCTCGGCGAACGGCTCCCGGCCGGCGGGGACCGCGACCTCGGCCACCTGGTGCCAGCGGGCCGCCGCCTCCCGGTAGGCGGCCGCCACCGTCTGGAGGGCCGGGGCGTCCAGCAGCCCGGCCGCCTCGTCCAGGAACTCGGCGTACAGCTCGCGCAGGTTGCCGCCGCCCCAGCCGACCGGCTCGATGTTCTCGTGGACCGAGAGGCAGGCGTCGAACAGGCCGGCCCGGTCGGCGAACACCTTCGGCCAGCCCTTGGCGTTGCCGGGGTCGGTGAGGAGGCGGGCCCACTTGCGGAAGGCGGGCAGCGAGAACGAGTCCGAGCGCTGGCCGAGGTGCTCGACCTGCTCGGCCAGGCCGTCGAGGACGGCCCGGCGGAGCCCGTCGGTGTCCAGCTCGGCCGCCGGGGCGTCCAGGACCAGCTGGCGGTGCTTGTAGGACCCGACCCGGGCCCTGGCGGCGGCCAGGGCGTCCAGGGAGACGGTCAGCGGCGCCCGGTTGCGGTCGTCGACCAGGGCCACCCCGGCCTGCTCGTCGAGGCCGTAGACGGTCACCGGGGGGCCGCCGTGGCCCTCCAGCCAGGCCGGCAGGTGCCGGTAGCCGAGCAGCTGCTGGTCGGCCCAGACGATTGCAGGGGCGCCCTGGCCGACGGCGGCCCGCAGCTCCTCGGCGGCCCGGCGGGCCGAGCCGGTCTCGTGCACCCCTGCCGGCACGCCCAGACGGGCGCAGGCCTTCAGGGCCCAGCGGTCCGGGTACTGCCAGCTGTTGCGGAACCCTAGGACCAGGCTGCGCCGGTGGTGGGACTTGAACTCCCAGAGGATGTAGCCGGCCCCGAGCCCGCCGCCGGCCCCGAGCACCATGGCCTCGGACAGCGGCTGGCCGGTGTGGGGGGCGACCAGGCCCCGGTTGGCCAGGACCCCGGCGATCGCGGAGGTGTCGGGGTGGGTCCCGCCCAGCAGCTGGTATTCGGCCGGCGGGAGGGCGTTGAGGACGTGGCGGCGGGCGGTGGTGTAGCTCTCCCCCGTCCTGGCCATGCGGGCGCGGATGCGCTCCTTCAGGTGCTTGTGCGCGGTCATGGACTGCTCCAGTCGCGGCAGAGCGGCCGGGTCCCCACGCTCCCGTGCCACCCCGCCGGGCGATGGAGCTGCGACCAGCGCCAGGCGATCCCGAGGACAGCCATCCCCTTCGCCCCCGCGAGGCCGGGTCGCGTGGGGACCCGGTCAGGGGGTCGGGCGTGAGAACCCGCCGTCCCGACTGTACCACCCGGGGGTCACGGGCCGGAGGGCTCGTCGATCCGCTCCTCCAGGCGGACGGTCACGGTGTCCCCCGCCTGCTTGCCGATCGCCTTGCGGACGTCGGCCTTCACGGGCAGCTTGTGGGTGCCGTCGCCCATGGCCATGAAGGAGCTCCGGAACGGGTGGCCGTCGATCGTCCCCCGGACCTTGACCAGGCCCCGGGTGCCGAAGAACGCCACCGACTCGGGCCAGACCAGGTAGGTCCAGCCACCCGGGTTGGGGCTCTTCTGGAGCTCGGCGGTGAACTGCCGGTCCATGTCATCCACCTTCCGAGAGGTCGTCGCCGCTCAGGCGCCTTCGACGAGGATAAGGGTGTTGCCGTCCGGGTCCCGCACCGCGAACATGGCCGGCGCCTCCGGCATGCGCATGACCTCCGGGTCGGTGTCGACGCCGCCCGACCGCAGGGCCGCGTGGTCGCGGTCGGCGTCGGTGGTGACCAGCCGGATGCCGGTGGGGATCTCCCCCGAGACCAGGGCGATGGTGGTGGCCGACCCCGGCGGCGCGACCTCGATCCAGCGCGCGTCGCCGAAGGGGAGGTCGCGGCGCTTCTCGAAGCCGAGCCGGCCGACGTAGAACTCCAGGGCCCGGTCCTGGTCGGTGACGGGAACGCCCACGGTTCCCACGCCGGTGATGTTGGTGGTCCTGGCCATTGCCGCCTCCTCGCTGGTGGTCGCTTCACCAGGAGGTCGAAGCTGGCGAGCTAGTCTCGACATGCCACGGTGGACATTTCTCGACCTCGGGGAGGCGCCGATGAAGTACCTGGTCCTGATCTACAGCAACCCGGCATCCCGGGAGATCTGGGAGGGGTTCTCCGACGACGAGCGGGCGGCCGGCTTCCGCTACTACGCCGCCCTCACCGAGGAGCTGGCCGCATCCGGGGAGCTGATCGTCACCGAGGCTCTGGCCGATCCGTCGCTGACCCGTCGGGTCTCGGTGCGCGACGGCCAGACGCTGACCAGCGACGGGCCGTTCGCCGAGGCCAAGGAGCTGCTGGCCGGCTTCTACCTGCTGGAGTGCGACAGCCCCGAGCGGGCGGTCGAGGTGGCCGCCCGGGTGCCGGAGGCCGAGCTCGGCCTGGTCGAGGTGCGGCCCGTCCTGGAGCTGGGCGGGATGGAGATGTGAGCCAGCCCACGGCCATCGACGACCTGCTCCGGGAGCTGGCGCCGCAGGTCCTGAGCAGCCTCGTCCGGCGCTACGGTGACTTCGACACCTGCGAGGACGCCGTCCAGGAGGCGCTGCTGGCGGCCGCGCTGCAGTGGCCGGCCGAGGGGGTCCCGGCCAACCCCAAGGGCTGGCTGACCACCGTCGCCGCGCGCCGGTGGATCGAGCGCTGGCGCCAGGAGGCCGCCCGCCGGCGCCGGGAGCAGACCGCCGCCGCCCTGGTGCCGCCCGACCCCGGGCCTGTCCCGGTCACCGACGACACGCTCACCCTGCTGCTGCTCTGCTGCCACCCGTCGCTCACCCAGGCGTCGCAGGTGGCCCTGACCCTGCGGGCGGTCGGCGGGCTGACCACGGCCGAGATCGCCCGCGCGTTCCTGGTCCCCGAGGCCACCGTGGCCCAGCGGATCAGCCGGGCCAAGCAGCGGATCAAGGCCAGCGGGGCCGAGTTCCGCATGCCCTCGGAGGCGGAGCGCCCCGAGCGGATCGCGGCCGTGCTGCGGGTGCTGTACCTGATCTTCAACGAGGGCTACACCGCCAGCTCCGGGCCGGCGCTCCACCGCGCCGAGCTCACCAGCCAGGCCATCCGCCTGACCCGGCAGCTCCAGCAGCGCCTTCCCGAGGACGGGGAGGTCGCCGGGCTGCTCGCCCTCATGCTGCTCACCGACGCCCGCCGCCCGGCCCGGAGCCGCCCGGACGGCACCCTCGTCCCGCTGGCCGAGCAGGACCGCGGCCGCTGGGACACCCAGGCCATCGCCGAGGGGGTCGCCCTGCTCACCCGGACGCTGGCCAGCGCGCCGATCGGCCCCTACCAGCTCCAGGCGGCCATCGCCGCCGTCCACGACGAGGCGGCCCGGGTCGAGGACACTGACTGGGACCAGATCCTCGGCCTGTACGAGCTGCTCCGACGCCTCGCCCCTGGGCCGATGATCGAGCTCAACCGGGTCG
>DATABK010000754.1:0-3173 GCA_036259695.1 Actinomycetes bacterium
GAACGGGGTCGGGCCGCTCGCCGCCGTGGCCGTGGTCGCGCTGGCCGCCGCCTGGTTCCGGAGCCGCCGTAGCGGGCGTCCGGCCCCTGGGCCCCACCCCGCAGCGGATCGCCCGGCCCCCGGGTCCGGGTCGGCGGCGGCGGTCCTGCTGGTGGCCGCCGTCCCGGCGCTGGTGGTGCTGGCCCTGCTCCACTTCCCCAAGGCCGGCTACGGCCTGGCCTACCTGCCGGCGCTGGTGCTGCTCCTGCTGCTGCCGGCGGCCCGGCTCCCCCGCCACGGGCGGGCGGTGGCCGCGATCGTGGTCGCCGTGCTCTGCCTGCTCAACGCCGGCCGGTTCCTGGCCGGGTCCTCCGGTCCGACCCGGGAGGGCATCCGGCGGGTCGACCAGGTCGCGGCCGCCCTGGCCAGCCTCCCAACGGTCACCGAGCCCGGGCGGGACGTGCTGGTGTTCGTCGAGCCATACGGCGCCGAGCGCTACCGGCTGGCCATGTACCGCCTGCCCGCCTACCGGGCGGTGATGGCCCGCGAGGGCCAGGTGATCCGGGGCGCCGCCGGTGGGCGGGAGCATCCGGTGCCCGGCGGCCGCGACGTGCCGGTGGCCCCGGGCGGGCGGGCGGTCCTGGTGGTCGACCCCGCCGATGCCGAGCTGGCCGCGCTCCAAGCCGCGGGCACGGCCCGGAGACTGGAGCTGGCCGGCGGCCGGGCGGTCTGGGCGGTCGGCCCCGGCACCGAGATCTACGGCCTGCGGGTCACCGAACGGCCGGAGGAGCAACCATGACCGACGGGCCGAGGGCCCCATCCGCCTCCCCGGAGGCTGCCATCGGGACCGTCCCCCTTCCCGCCGGGTCGGTCGGCGCCCTGGCCATGGCTCTGGTCCGGAGCCTGCGGCCACGGCAATGGGCCAAGAACGTCCTCGTGCTGGCCGCCCCGGCCGCCGGCGGGGCGCTGGTGGTCCCGGCCGTCATCGCTGACGCCGTGGTCGCGGTGGTGGCCTTCTGCCTGGTGTCCTCGGCCACCTACCTGATGAACGACCTGGCCGACCGGGACGGCGACCGCCGCCATCCGCTGAAGGCGGCCCGGCCGATCGCGGCCGGCCTGGTCTCCCCCGCCCTGGCCGGCACCGCCGGGCTGGCCCTGCTCGTGGCCGGGCTGGCCGTCGGGTCGCGCGCCGGGCTGGGCCTGGTCGCGGTCCTGGCCGTGTACCTGGCCGTCAACGTCGCCTACTCCCTGGGCCTGCGGCGGGTTGCGGTGGTCGACCTGGCCGCGGTGGCCAGCGGCTTCGTCCTCCGGGTCCTGGCCGGCGGGGTGGCCACCGGCGTCCCGGTGTCGCGCTGGCTGCTGATCGTGGCCTCCTTCGGCGCCCTGTTCGTGGTCGCCGGCAAGCGCTACGGGGAGCTGCTGGACCACCCAGGGGCGGCCAGCCCGGGGCGGGCCACCCTGGCCGTCTACACGCCCGCCTACCTGCGGTTCGTGACCGCCCTGGCCTCGGCGGTGATGATCGTCGCCTACTGCCTGTGGGCCTTCACCGCCGGCATGGCCTACCACGGCATGGCCGAGCTGTCGGTCCTGCCCCTGGCCCTGGTCGTGCTCCGCTACGGGCTGCTGCTGGAGACCGGCCAGGGCGGCGCCCCCGAGGAGGTCTTCCTCCGCGACCGGCCCCTCCAGGCGCTGGGCGTGGCGTGGGCGCTGATCTACGGGACCGGTGTCTACCTTGGCGGCTAGCACCGGCCAGCCGGCGGCGGCCCGGGCCAGCCTGAGCGGCTGGGGCCGCACCACCGCCTCCACCGCGACCGTGCACCGGCCGGCCACCGGGGCGGCCGCCGCCGGCAACCCGCTCGCCTCCCACGCCGACCCCAACGCCCGGCGCATCATCGCCACCGGCTTCCGCAACCCGTTCCGCATCGCCTTCCGCCCGGGCTCGAACGAGCTGTGGCTGGGCGACGTCGGGTGGAACGACTCCGAGGAGATCAACCGCATCGTCGACCGCTTCGGCGCCGTCGAGAACTTCGGGTGGCCGTGCTACGAGGGCACCGGCCGCCAGGCCGGCTACGACGCGGCGGACCTCTCCTTGTGCGAGGGCCTGTACGGGGCGGGTGGCGTCACGGCGCCGTTCCACGCCTACCGAGACGCCTCGCACCCGTCGGGGGACCCGTGCCGCCACGGGCGCACGGTGTCGGGCATCGGCTTCTACTCGGGCACGAGCTACCCGTCGTCGTACCGGGGCGCCCTGTTCTTCTCCGACTACACGCGTGACTGCATCTACGTGATGCCACCGGGCACGTCGGGCGTCCCCGACCCGTCCCGGCTGAGCGCCTTCGGCACCGCGCCGGATCCCGTGGAGCTCCAGCCCGGCCCCGGCGGCGACATCTTCTACGTGAGCCTCAGCGGTTCGGTCCACCGCATCAGCTACTCGACCAACACCGCGCCGCAGGCCGTCGTCGAGGCCGAGCCGGGCGTCGGACCGGCGCCGCTGGCCGTGAGCTTCGACGGCCGCTCGTCGAGCGATCCCGACGGAGACCCCCTCAGCTTCGCCTGGGACCTGGACGACGACGGGCAGTTCGACGACGGCACCGGCTCGACGGCGGCGAGCACCTTTCCGACGGACGGGGACCGGACGGTCCGGCTCCGGGTGAGCGACGGCCGGGGCGCCTCGGGCGCGGCCACCACCCACGTCCTCGTCGGGGACAGCCCGGTCGCGACCATCGACGCCCCCGTGGCCGACGGGCGGTTCGCCGTGGGTGACCGGGTGACCTTCTCCGGTCGTGCGACCGACCCGCAGACGGGTTCCCTGCCGGCGTCGGCGCTGGCGTGGGCGCTCGTCCTCCACCACTGCGCGACGGCCACGACCTGCCACGAGCACCCGATCGGGACGTTCCCCGGCGTGGCCGGCGGCAGCTTCACCATGCCCGACCACGAGCCGCCGTCGTACCTCAGCCTCACGCTCACGGCCACGGACCCGACCGGGCTCACGGGCACGGCCACCCGCCGGATCGACTACCGGACCGTGGACATCACGGTGGACTCCGACCCGGATGGGGTCGCCATCGGCGTCGGCTCCGGGACGGGGGCCGTCCCGGTGACCCGCACCGTCTTCGTCGGTTCGAGGATCACCTTGAGCGCCCCCGCCGTCGCCTCCATCGGCGGCCGCATGCACGAGCTCACCCGGTGGTCGG
>DATABK010000755.1:0-4510 GCA_036259695.1 Actinomycetes bacterium
GGCCGGCGCCGCCCGCCGACGGCCGGGGACGGTCCCTGCTGGCGGTGGCGCGGTTCGTCTGGCGGACCAGGGCCCTGCGCAGCACCACCGTGATGTTCATGCTGTTCAACGTCGGCGAGGGGGCACTGCTGGTGTTCCTGCCCGTCTACAGCGGGCAGCTCGGCACCGGGGTGGCCGGCTACGGGCTGCTGGTGAGCGCCGTCACCGCCGGCGAGCTGGCCGGCTCCCTCGGCGCCGGGGCGGTGGTGGTCGACCGCGTCGGCCCGCGGATCGTGGCCGCCCAGCTGGCCGCGGCGGCGCTGCTGGCCGGGCTGCTCCTCCGCCCGCCCCTGCTGGTCACGCTGGCCCTGCTGGCCGGGTTCGGGGCGATGACCACGCCGATGACCGCCTGGGCGCAGACCCTGCGGATGCGGCTGACCCCCGAGGGGCTGCACGGGCGGCTGTTCGCCCTGTTGCGGACGGCCATGCAGGCGACCCCGCCGCTCGGGGCCGGGCTGGCCGCCGTCACCGTGCCCAGGGGGGTGACCGCGACGGTGGCCGCGGTGGTGGCCGTGATGGCCGTCCCGGCCCTCATAGCCGCGCCCGGCCTGGCCAGGGCCGAGGTTCAGACGCCCGGGTAGTCCTTCCCGATGACCACGTGGAGGGCGACCCGGCGGGACAGGTTGGCCGGGGCCGGCTCGACCACGGCGAAGGCCGGGAAGCGGTCCTTGAACGCCTCGGCGTCGGCCCGATGGCCGCCGGTGTAGTAGACGCGGGAGACCGAGTAGCTGCCGAGGGCGGTCCTGGCCGCGACCACGTCGTAGCCGGCCGTGCGGACCTGGGCGGCCACCCGGTGGGCCAGGCCGGTCACCCAGACGCCGTTGAGGACCTGCACGGTGACGCCGCCGGCCGGGCGCAGGGTCGTCCCGGTGGGCTTCTTGGTGGTCGGCGGGGCGGTGGTGGTCGGGGCCCGGGTGGTGGTCGTCGGCGCGGCCGTGGTGCTGGTCGCGGCCGCGGTGCTGTCCGGCGGCTCGGCGGCCGTCTCGGGTGGGGCGGCGGCCGTCGTCCGCCGGGCACCGCCGGTCGCTGACATCCGGTCGACAACCGTGAACACGGCCAGAAACGCCAGCAACACGAGTGCGGCCCGGGCCGTTGGTCCCGGTTTCACGGGAAGTCCCTCCTAGGAGCCTCCGCTGGCCTGTGAGCTGAGCCTACCCGTGGAGCGCTGGCGACGACGGGAGGCCCGCTGGCGCTGGAGGCGCTTGACCAGCATGGGGTCGTACGCCATGGCCGCCGGGTCGTCCAAGAGCCGGCTGAGGAGCTGATAGTACGCGGTGGGGCCGACACCGAACTCGCGCCGGATGGCCTCCTCCTTGGCCCCGGCGTGCCCCCACCACTGGCGTTCGAACGCCAGGACGCTCCTCAGTTGTGCGTAGTTCTCCACGTCCTCTCCCCCGCAGTTCTCCGGAGGCAGGGACCGGGCTGCGTCCCAGAACCGGCGGTATCGGATACGCAAGATCTGGTGCTGAACGGGACTGTAAGCGCTACATCTTGCGGGGGCAAGCCGCGGCTGCAATTGCGCCGCGGATGACCTCAGGATTTGGCGAATCTCGCAGAAGCGCGCTACAGTCCGGGCCGTTTGGTCACGGAATGGTCACCGGACGGACACGTTTCACCGTGAACGGCTCCTCCGACCCCCATCGGAGGAGAGGGCGCGTCCCCCAGCTGCAGCGCCCAACAGGTGTCCGGCCACTGGAGGCGGGAGGAAAGGAGGACGGGCTCTTGCCGCCGTTGGGCGCTCGACGGACCCCCCACCGTCGATGGTCGCGCCGCACCGCCTATGGTGTGCTGCTCGCGGCCATCCTGTTGCCCCTGACGGTGCTGTCAACCGGACCCATGACGGCATCGGCAACCCCGGCCTCCCCCGCCCGCCTCGAGGAGCAGCTCGAGAAGCTGAACCGGGAATCGGATCAGCTCGTCGAGCAGTACAACCAGAGCAACGAGGCTCTGAAGAAGATCCGCCAGTCCCTCAAGGGCCTCCGCGCCGAGGCCAGCGTGGCCGAGGACGACCTGCGCAAGCTCCAGGCGACCCTCGGCGCCCGCGCGTCCGCGGCCTACGTCCAGGGTGCGGGCAGCGCCGTGGCCGCTGTGCTCGGCTCCGACGACCCGGCCGCGGCCATCGCCCGCGTCCAGGTGCTCGACCTGCTGGCGGCGCACGACGGCGACCTCGTGGACCAGCTCGGGGTGGCCGGCAAGGCGTTCGACGAGCGCCGGCGCAACCTGGTCGCGGCCGAGAAGGCCCAGGCCGCCGAGGTCGAGCGCCTCGAGGCCAAGAAGGCCGAGGTCGAGCGGGCCGCCGACAAGACCCGGGCCCTGCTGGCCCGGATGCGGGCCGCCGACCGGCCATCGGCCCCCAGCGCCCCCCCGTCGTCCGGCCCGGTCGCTCCCCCGCCCTCGGGCGGCGGCGGGGCCAGCGGCTCGGCCGCGGCGGTCGTCGCCTACGTCCGGGCCCAGGTCGGCAAGCCCTATTGCTGGGGTGGGTCAGGACCGGGCTGCTTCGACTGCTCGGGGCTGACCATGATGGCCTGGCGGCAGGCCGGGGTCGCGCTCCCCCACTCCAGCGCCGCCCAGTACAACGTCGGCCGGCGCATCTCGGCCAGCGAGCTCCAGCCGGGCGACCTGGTCTTCTACTACAGCCCCATCTCGCACGTGTCCGTCTACATCGGCGGCGGGCAGCGCATCTCGGCCACCCACACCGGCGACTACGTGCGCGTCCAGTCGCTGGGCAGCAGCATCGTCGGCTACGCCCGCCCCAACGGATAAGCCCCCGCCTCCCGCGGTTCCCCCATGCAGAAGGCCCGCCCCATCCGGCGGGCCTTCTGCATGTCAGACCGAGATTCCGATGCCGCCCCTGGTGTCGGCGCCGTAGCGCTGCTTCTCGCGCTCCAGGTCGAGGGGGCCGATGCGCTCGCGGGCGGCCAGGGCGTCGGCGTCCAGCAGGTCGGCCGGGACCACCCAGGCGACCTCGAACTCGAGGCCGTCCGGGTCCTTGGCGTAGAGGCTCTTGGTGGTGCCGTGGTCGGACGCCCCGGCCAGGGCGCCGGCCTCGGCCAGCCGGCCGGCCAGCCGCTCCAGCTCGGCCAGGGTGTCGACCTCCCAGGCCAGGTGGTAGAGGCCGACGGTGCGCCGCCCGGCCTCGGAGGGGCCGGCCCCGGGGCCGATCTGGAACAGGCCGAGGTCGTGGTCGTTGGTCGAGCCGGGCGCCTGGATGAAGGCCGCCGCCCCGCCCATGGTCATGACGGTCTTGAAGCCGAGCACGTCGTGGTAGAAGGCGACGCTGCGCTCGAGCTCACGGACGTACAGCACGGCGTGGTTGAGCCGGAAGATGGGCATGGGTCCTCCCGTCGTCGCACCTCGCTGTCACTCTACGTATCGTTGCCCCATGCCGCCGCAGCAGCGCGTCAGCGGGACCTCGGTCGGGATGTTCGCCATCGTGGCCCTCATCTGGCTGCTGTCGCTGGTCGTGGTGGCCCTGCCCGCCTACGGGGCGGCCCTCCTGGCCGGCTGGGAGCCGGTCACCGTGGTCATCCTGGCCTGCGCCGCCTGGACGGCCAGCGCCGTCCTGGTCCAGGTCCGGCCGGTGGAGGCCGGGCTGGCCCGGCTGCTGTACCGCAGCCTGCGCCGGCCCCGGCCGGCCGAGCTGGCCCGGATCACCCCGGCGCTGGAGCGGGTCTGCCGCCGGGCCGGCACCGACCCGGGCCGCTACCTGCTCCGGGTCGAGGAGAAGCGGCAGGTCAACGCCTTCGCCCTCGGCGGCCATGTCCTGGCCGTGACCAGGGTGGCCCTGGAGCTGCCCGACGACATGCTCGAGGCGGTCCTGGCCCACGAGGTCGGCCACCACCGCCACCTGCACCCTCTGGCCATCATCCTCGGCTGGTGGTACCTGCTGCCCTTCGAGGCCGGCGACCGGCTGCTGCGGGGCATCCGGCGGGTCGTCCGCTGGCTGGCCCAGATCTTTCATCGCCTCAGCGACCGCACCGGCGGCGTGGCCGGCGGCCGGGCGGTCGACGGCGCCCTCGGCATGGCCGTGCTCCTGCTCGTCCTGGGCGTCCTGGTGCTGGCCGGGAGCGTCCTGGTGGTGGCCCTCGGCCTCCTCTGGCTGCCCCTGGCCCTGCTCGTCCGCCTGGCCAAGGTGCTGGCGGCGGCCCTGTCCCGGGCCGGGGAGCACGCCGCCGACCGGCACGCGGCCGAGCTCGGCTACGGCGCCGGCCTCGTCCAGGTCCTGCTGCTGTTCCTCCAGGCCGAGCAGTCGGCCCCCCGCCCCCGGGGCATGGCCGCCCTGCTTCGCTCCCACCCTTCGAGCCGCTCCCGGATCGACGCCATCAACCAGACGTTGCATCAGAGAGTGTCGAAGATATATCGTTGAGTTCTGCAACGAACAAGGAGGTGATGCAGCAATGCGACGACGACATCTACCCCACGGACCCGGCCACCCCCTCCACGAGGCCTGGCTGGGCCACCACGGGGCCTT
>DATABK010000756.1:0-14925 GCA_036259695.1 Actinomycetes bacterium
GCCCCGCCGGTGGCGGCGGGGGAGCGGATCACGTTCGCCGGCGGGCTCGGAGCGACCGTGCTCGGGCGCCACGAGGAGGCGGCGCCGCTGGTCTGGCTGGCCTTCGACCTGGACGGGGAGCGGTTGGCCGAGGCCCTGCACCGGGCCGGGCGGCCGGTCCGCTACGCGTACGTGCCAAGGGCGTGGCCGCTGCACCACTACCAGACGGTCTTCGCGGCCGGGCCCGGGTCGGCCGAGATGGCCAGCGCCGGACGGCCGTTCACCGTGCAGACGCTGCGGGACCTGCGCGACCGGGGGATCGGGCTGGCCACCATCAGCCTCCACGCCGGGCTGTCGACCTACGGCGACCCGGCCACCGACCGCCGCTACGTGCCGGCCGAGCCCTACCTGGTCCCGGAGGCGACCGCGGCCGCGGTGGCCGCCCACATGGCGGCCGGCGGCCGGGTCATCGCCGTCGGCACCACCGTGGTCCGCGCCCTGGAGACGGCCGCGACAGGCCCGGGCACCGTCCGGCCCGGGCCCGGGGTGAGCCGGCTGCGGATCGGGCCGGGGCACCGGCTGGCGGTGGTGGACGGGCTCCTCACCGGGCTGCACGAGCCCGAGGCCAGCCACCTCGACCTGCTGGCGGCCTTCCTGGACCGCCCGGCGCTGGACCGGGCGTACGCGGCGGCGCTGGCCTCCGGGTACCTCTGGCACGAGTTCGGCGACGTCTGCCTGCTGCTCCCCGGCAGTCCGGCGGAGCCGCCTGCGTAGCCCGCCTCCTCCATCCAGGGCGGCCGACGCCAGCCGGGAGCCGCAGGGCCGGACCTGGCCCTTCCCGAAGTCGATCGTCACCCTCACCGGCCAGAAGCCGGAGAAGCGGCAGGAGGCGTACGACCAGATCCTCCAGTAGCCTGGCTCCATGAAGGAAGGCAAGCTGATCGTCTGCGCGACCCCCATCGGGAACCTCGAGGACGCCTCGCCCCGGCTGGCCAGGGCCCTGGCCGAGGCCGACCTGGTCGCCTGCGAGGACACCCGCCAGACCCGCAAGCTGCTCGCCCACCTCGGCGTGACCACCCGCATGACCAGCTACCACGAGGTCGGCGAGCGGGAGCGGGCCCAGGAGCTGGCCGAGCGGGTGGCCGCCGGGCTGCGGCTGGCCCTGGTCTCGGACGCCGGCATGCCGGCCGTCTCCGACCCCGGCTACCACCTGGTCGCGGCCTGCCTGGAGCGCGGGGTCCCGGTCGAGGTCGTCCCCGGCCCCAGCGCCGCCCTGGCCGCGCTGGTGGTCAGCGGGCTGCCCACCGACCGGTTCTGCTTCGAGGGGTTCCTGCCCCGGCGGCCCGGCCAGCGCGACCGGCGCCTGGCCGAGCTGGCCACCGAGCCCCGGACGATGGTGTTCTTCGAGGCCCCGCACCGGGTCCTGGCCACCCTGGACGCGATGGTGGCGGCGTTCGGGCCCGAGCGGGCCGCGGCGGCCGTCCGCGAGCTGACCAAGGTCCACGAGCAGGTGCTGCGCGGCCCCCTGGGCACGGTCCGCGACCAGCTGGCCGCCCAACGCCCGCGGGGGGAGCTGACCCTGGTCGTGGGCGGCGCCCCGGCCGGCGGGGCCCAGGCCAGCCCGGCCGAGCTCGCCGCCGAGGTCGCCACCCTGGTCGAGGGGGGCACCAGCACCCGGGACGCGGTCACGGCCGTGGCCGAGGCCACCGGCACCCCCCGGCGCAGCGTCTACCAGGCCGTGCTGGACGCCCGGGGCGAGCCGGGATGATGCTAGCCTGACCGGGATCTCTGCCCGCCCCCCCGGAAAGGCACGTCGCACGGTGACCGAGAAGGACACCTTCTACCTCACCACCCCGATCTACTACATCAACGACCTGCCGCACATCGGCCACGCCTACACCACCATCGCGGCCGACGTGCTGGCGCGCTGGCGTCGTGCCCACGGGGACAAGGTGCTGTTCCTGACCGGGACCGACGAGCACGGCCAGAAGGTGGCCAGGGCGGCCGAGGCGAACGGCATGGACCCGCAGGCCTGGACCGACCAGATCGTCGAGCGCTGGAAGGCCACCTGGGCCGAGCTCGACATCACCTACGACGACTTCATCCGCACCACCGAGGAGCGCCACGTCCGGCCCGTCCAGCACCTGTGGCAGCGGCTGTACGACCAGGGCGACGTCTACCTTGACAGCTACGAGGGCCTGTACTGCGTGGCCTGCGAGCAGTTCTACAGCCCCGAGGAGCTGGTCGACGGCAACTGCCCGATCCACGGCCGGCCGGTCGAGACGGTCCGGGAGGAGAACTACTTCTTCCGCATCTCCAAGTACGCCGACCGGCTCCTGGAGCACTACCGCGACCACCCCTCCTTCGTCCGCCCCGAGACCCGCCGGCGCGAGGTCGTCTCCTTCGTCGAGCAGGGCTTGCAGGACCTGTCGATCTCGCGGTCCAGCTTCACCTGGGGGGTGCCCATCCCCTGGGACCCCAGGCACGTCATGTACGTGTGGGTCGACGCCCTCCAGAACTACCTGACCGCCGCCGGCTGGGACGCCGACATGGAGAAGTTCGCCCACGTGTGGCCGGCCGACTACCACTTCGTGGGCAAGGACATCCTCCGCTTCCACGCCGTCACCTGGCCGGCCATCCTGCTCGCGGCCGGCCTGCCCCTGCCCCGGACCGTCCAGGCCCACGGCTGGCTGCTGGTCGGGGGCGAGAAGATGAGCAAGACCAAGCTCACCGGCATCGCCCCCTCCGACCTGGTGGAGCCGTTCGGCAGCGACGCCGTCCGCTACTTCTTCCAGCGCGAGGTCGCCTTCGGCCAGGACGGCAACTTCTCCTGGGAGGCGCTGGTCGAGCGGTACAACGCCGACCTCGCCAACGGGCTCGGCAACCTGGCCAGCCGGGTCACGGCCATGGTCGGGCGCTACCGCGACGGCGTGCTGCCAGGGCTCGGCCCGGCCACCGACGCCGAGGTGGCGGTCCAGGAGGCCGCCGAGCGGGCCTACGCCGAGGCCGCCGCCGCCCTGGAGGAGGTCGCCTACGAGCGGGCCCTGGCCGCCATCTGGCGGTTCGTCGGCGCCGCCAACGCCTACCTCTCCGAGCGCAAGCCCTGGGACCTGGCCAAGGCCGGCGACGACCTGGCCCTCGATACCGCCCTGTACACCGGGGCCGAGGCGCTGCGGGTCGCGGCCCTGCTCACCGCCCCCTGGCTGACCAGGACCGCCCCCGCCCTGTGGGCGGCCGTCGGCGCCCCCGGCGAGCTGGCCTCAGCAAGGCTGCCGCGCGACCTGGCCTGGGGCGGGCTGCCCCGGGGGGCCAGGGTGGAGCGGGTCGGGGCCCTGTTCCCGCGCCTGGACGCCGAGGGCAACGTGGCCAGGCGGGCGGGGTGACCGTGGCCACCCGCGGGACCCAGCCGGTCGAGGTGGTCGACTACGACCAGGACTGGCCGCGCCGCTTCGCCGAGGAGCGCGACCGGATCCGGGCCGCCATCGGCGACGCCGTCCTGGCCATCGAGCACGTCGGCGGCACGGCCGTGCCCGGCCTGCCGGCCAAGCCGGTGATCGACCTGATGGTCGGGGTGGAGGACATCGAGCGGGCCGGCCCGGCCGTGGCCGGCCTGATCAACCTCGGCTACGAGTACGTGCCCGAGTTCGAGAGCCAGCTGCCCGACCGCCGCTACTTCCGGCTGGGCACGCCCGAGACCCACCACGTCCACATGGTCCCGGTGTCGAGCGACTACTTCACCGAGCACCTGCTGTTCCGCGACTGGCTGCGCGAGCACCCGCAGGCGGCCGAGGAGTACGGCAAGCTCAAGCGGGGCCTGGCCAGCCGCCACCGCCTCGACCGCGAGGCCTACCGGGCCGGCAAGGTGCCGTTCATCGACACGGTGGTCGCCGCCGCCCGCCGCGAGGCCGGCCAGGCCGGCGACCAGAGCAGCTAGGAGACACCCATGACAACGACGAGGGTTCCCGGGCGCCCCCGGTCCACCGAGGTCACGGCCGGGCGGGAGCGGGCCCCGGCCCGCTCCATGCTGCGGGCCGTCGGCTTCACCGACGACGACTTCGAGCGGCCCCAGGTCGGGGTGGCGTCGTCCTGGAACGAGGTCACCCCCTGCAACATCCACCTGGACCGGCTTGCTGTTGCTTCCAAGGACGGGGTGCGCCTGGCCGGGGCGGTGCCGCTCACCTTCAACACCATCACCGTGTCCGACGCCATCGCCATGGGGCACGAGGGCATGCGGGCCTCGCTGGTCAGCCGGGAGGTGATCGCCGACTCGGTCGAGCTGGTGATGCACGCCGAGCGCCTCGACGGCCTGGTCGCCATCGCCGGCTGCGACAAGTCGCTCCCGGGGATGCTGATGGCCTGCGCCCGCCTGGACCTCCCGGCGGTGTTCGTCTACGGCGGCACCATCCTGCCCGGCCACTTCCGCGGCCGCGACGTCACCGTCCAGGACATGTACGAGGCCGTCGGGGCGGTGGCCGCCGGGACCATGTCCGAGGAGGACCTGGACGAGCTGGAGCGGGTGGCCTGCCCGACCGCCGGGTCGTGCGCCGGCATGTACACCGCCAACACCATGGCCGCGGTGTCCGAGGCCATCGGCATGGCCCTGCCTGGGTCGGCGACCCCGCCGGCGGTGTCCGAGCGCCGGGCCGAGGCGGCCCGCCGGACCGGCGAGGCCGTGGTCAACCTGCTCCGCCTGGACATCCGGCCGCGCCAGATCATGACCAGGGCGGCCTTCCTCAACGCGGCGGCGGTCGTCATGGCCACCGCCGGGTCGACCAACGCCGTGCTCCACCTGCTGGCCATCGCCCATGAGGCCGAGGTCGAGCTGACCATGGACGACTTCGACGCCGTCAGCCGGCGGGTCCCCCACATCGTCGACATGCGGCCCGGTGGCCGTTTCGTCATGGCCGACGTCGACCGGGTCGGGGGCATCCCGGTGGTGCTGCGCGAGCTGCTCGAGGCCGGGCTGGTGGACGGCGACGTCCTCACCGTCACCGGCAGGACCATGGCCGAGAACCTCGAGGGGGCCGGCGAGCCGGACGGCGAGGTCGTCCGCCGGGTCGCCTCGCCGATCGCCCGCGAGGGCGGCCTGGCCGTGCTCCGGGGCAGCCTCGCCCCCGACGGCTCGGTGGTGAAGATCCCCGGCAACGAGCACCTGACCTTCCGGGGCACGGCCAAGGTGTTCGAGTCCGAGGAGGACTGCTTCGCGGCCGTGACCGGCGGCCACGTCGGCAAGGGCGACGTGCTGGTGATCCGCAACGAGGGCCCGAGGGGCGGGCCCGGGATGCGCGAGATGCTGGCCGTGACCGGCGCCATCAAGGGCGCCGGGCTGGGCAAGGACGTGCTGCTGATCACCGACGGCCGCTTCTCCGGGGCCACCTACGGGCCCTGCGTCGGCCACGTCGCCCCCGAGGCGTTCGTCGGCGGCCCCATCGGCCTGGTGACCGACGGCGACACCATCTCGATCGACGTCGCCGCCCGCCGCCTCGACCTGGAGGTCGACCCGGAGGAGCTGGACCGCCGCCGCTCGGCCTGGAAGCCGCCCGAGCCCC
This sequence comes from Actinomycetes bacterium, assembly GCA_036259695.1. Lineage (GTDB taxonomy): Bacteria > Actinomycetota > CALGFH01 > CALGFH01 > CALGFH01 > CALGFH01. The sequence goes on from DATABK010000756.1 coordinate 5,529, forward strand.
GCTATGCCCGCGGCGCCCTGGCCAAGTACGCCCGCCTGGTCGGGGGCGCCGACCGGGGCGCCGTCTGCGGATAGGCTGCTGGACAGCCCATCAGGGGCTGCCCAACACCGGCCCCGAGAGCCAGGTCGCCGGCGGAGTGGCTCGGGTACTGCTGGCACCAGTCGTTGATGAACACCTGCCTGGGGGCCGGCCAGCTGGTTGCCGGCGGCGGTCAGGCGCGACAGCCGCCCGAGACCACGCAGCCGTCGCCGCAGGTGTGGAGGACGTAGACGTACGGGCTGGCCGGGAAGTTGGGGTGCACGGCCAGGCCCGCTCTTCTCGGCCACGAAGACGCGGCCTCGGCGGCGAGCTCGATGTTGGTCGGTCCCCCGTTGGGCTCCCAGGCCACCTTCACAAAGACGCTACGGCGCCGCGGGGGCTGTGGCAAGCTGCCCAGATGCTCGTCGACACCCACTGCCACCTGCACCTGCTCGAGGCGACGCCGGACGAGGTCGTCGCCGAGGCCCTCGCCGAGGGGGTCGGGCACCTCGTCGACGTCGGGGTCGACCTCGGCTCCAGCCGGCAGGCCGCGGCCAACGCGGCCCGGCTGGCCCAGGTGTCGGCCACCGCCGGGGTCCACCCCCATGACGCCGACACCGTTGACGGCGCCGCCCTGGCCGAGCTGCGGCGGCTGCTGGCCGACGAGCGGGTGGTCGGGGTGGGGGAGACCGGGCTCGACTACCACTACGACAACTCCCCCCGGGACCGCCAGCGGGCCGCCTTCGCCGCCCACGTCGGCCTGGCCCGGGAGCTCGACAAGGCCCTGGTCGTCCACTGCCGCGAGGCCTTCGCGGACGTGGTCGCGATCCTGGACGGCGAGGGGGCGCCGCCGCGGGTGGTGTTCCACTGCTTCGCCGGCGACGAGGCGGCCGCTGCCCGGGTGGTCGAGGCCGGCTGGTATGTGTCGTTCGCGGGCACGGTCACCTTCCGCAACGCCCCCGGGCTGCGGGCCGCCTGCGCGGTGGTGCCGCTGGAGCGGATGGTGCTGGAGACCGACAGCCCGTTCCTCTCCCCCCACCCCTACCGGGGCCGGCCCAACCGGCCCGGACGGGTCGCCGTCACCGCCCAGACCGTGGCCGACGTCCACCGGGTCCCGCCCGAGCAGGTGGCCGAGAGCACCACGGCCACGGCGACCGAGGCGTTCCGCCTCGGCCTCGACGGCCGTGGCTGAGGAGCCGCCACGGCCGCTGCTGACCCCCGGGCGGGTGCGGGAGCTGCTGGCCCGCCACGAGCTGCGGCCCAGCAAGGCCCTCGGCCAGCACTACCTGGCCGACCCCAACACCGCCCGCAAGGTGGCCCGCCTGGGCGGGACCGGGGCGGGGGAGACGGTCCTGGAGGTCGGGCCCGGCCTCGGCAGCCTGACCCTGGCCCTGCGCGAGGCCGGGGCGGCGGTGGTGGCCGTCGAGGCCGACCAGCGGCTGCTCCCGGCCCTGGCCGAGGTGCTCGGCGACGACCCCCTGGTCCGGGTCGAGGTGGCCGACGCCCTCCAGGCCGACCTGGCCGCACTCGCCCCGGAGGCCCGGCGGCTGGTCGCCAACCTTCCCTACAACATCGCCGCCACCCTGGTCCTCAAGGTCCTGGCCGAGGCCCCGGCCATCGACCACCAGGTGGTGATGGTCCAGCGCGAGGTCGGGGAGCGGCTGGCCGCCGCCCCCGGGTCGCCGGCCTACGGCGCCCCCAGCGCCAAGCTGGCCGCCCAGGCCACCGCCCGGGTGCTGTCCCCGGTGAGCCGGCGCGTGTTCGTGCCCGAGCCCCACGTCGACTCGGTCCTGCTCGGCGTGACCCGCCGCCGGCACCCGGCGGCGGCCGGGCTCGACCAGGCCGAGCTCGGCCGGGTCATCGACGCCGCCTTCGCCCAGCGGCGCAAGACCCTGCGCAACGCCCTGCGCGGCCTCGGCCTGGACGCGGCCGGGGTCGAGGCCCTCGGCCGGGCCGCCGGGGTCGACCTGAGCCTGCGGGCCGAGCGGCTCGGCGTCGAGGAGTTCGCCGCCCTGGCCCGCCAGGTCCGCCAGGTCCGGAACACCGGTCAGGTATCCCGGTTCGAGTGATCGGGTGGCCGCCGGGGGGGCGGCGCGCAAGCTTCGATGCTGCACGAAGGCTCGGCGCTGCATGCGACGCCGGATACATGCCCGCTGTTCCGCGTCGCTTTTGAACCGATCGCCGGCCGCAGCTACCATGCCCGGGCATCGACGTCGGGGAGGGACGCTCGTGGGCAGCTCGCAACGCCAGCCGGACGCGCCCCCGTCGTCGCTGCGGGCCCGGGCCGCGGCCAAGGTCAACCTCGGCCTCTACGTCGGCCCCCTCCAGGGCGGCGGCCGCTACCACGAGGTCGTCTCGGTGCTCCAGTCGATCGCCATCTGGGACGAGCTCGAGGTCGAGGTCGTGCCCGAGGGGCTTGGCCTGGAGGTCGAGGGGGGCGGCCTGCCCCCCGACGAGACCAACCTGGTCCTGGTCGCGGCCCGTGAGCTGGCCCGGCGCTCCCGGGACCTGCCCGGGGCCCGCTTCCGGCTCCGCAAGGGCATCCCGGTCTCGGCCGGCCTCGGCGGGGGCAGCGCCGACGGGGCCGCCGCCCTGATCGCCCTTGACCGGCTGTGGGGCCTGCACCTGCCGGCGGTCAACCTCCACACCATGGCCGCCGAGGTCGGCTCGGACGTGCCCTTCTGCATCGCCGGCGGGTCGGCCGTGGCCACCGGCCGGGGCGACAAGATCCGCGAGGTGCCGAGCAAGGGCAGCACCTGGTGGGTCGTCGGCATCGACCACGAGCGGCTGGCCACCGAGGACGTCTACGACCACTTCGACGAGCTCGGCCTGGCCGCCCCGCTGGACGGCCGCTGGCCCGAGGAGCTGCTGGCCGCCCTGGTCGACGGCGACCTCCGGCGGCTGGCCGGAGCCCTCCACAACGACCTCGAGCCGCCCGCCTTCGACCTGCTCCCCGGCCTGGCCAAGTCCAAGCAGCGGCTGCTGGAGGCCGGCGCCCTCGGCGCCATCATGAGCGGCAGCGGCCCGACCATGCTCGGCCTGTGCGCCGACGAGGACCACGCCACCCAGGTGGCCAGGGCCGTCCGCTCCGGCTTCGCCCGGGTCGAGGTGGCCAGGGGGCCGGTCCCCGGCGTCACCTTCGGGTAACCTCGGGGCCAGCCCTGGCGGGTGGTGTAATGGCAGCACGGCGGCCTTTGGAGCCGTCAGGTCAAGGTTCGAATCCTTGCCCGCCAGCTCCGAGGATCATCGAGGAACGGGGGACCCGATGGGCGAGAACCTGACCGTCGTCGTGCTCGCCGCCGGGGAAGGCAAGCGCTTCCGCTCGGCCCTGCCCAAGCCGCTGCACCCGGTCGCCGGCCGGCCGCTGCTCTGGCACGTGCTCGCCGCCGCGGCCCCGCTCAAGGCCGACCGGACGGTGGTGGTCGTCGGCAACGGCGCCGACCAGGTCACCGCCGCCGTCGAGGAGTTCGGCCTGGGCCCGGTCAGCTTCGCCGTCCAGGCCGCCCAGCGGGGCACCGGCGACGCCCTGGCCGCGGCCGTGCCCCACCTGGAGGGCGACGGCGACGTCCTGGTCCTGTCCGGCGACACCCCGCTGGTCTCGGCCGAGCTGCTGGAGGGGCTGCTGGCCGCCCACCGCTCGGCCAGGGCGACCGCGACCCTGCTCACCTGCACGCTGGAGGACCCGACGGGCTACGGCCGGGTCCTGCGCGACGCCGCCGGGGCGGTCACCGGGGTCGTCGAGGAGCGCGACGCCAGCGACCAGCAGCGCCGGCTCCGCGAGGTCGGCGCGGGCATGTACGTGTTCCGCCGCCGCGCCCTGGACGGCCTGTCCGAGCTGCGGCCCGACAACGACCAGGGCGAGTACTACCTGCCCGACCTGGTCCCCCTGGTGCTGGCCGCCGGCGGCCGGGTGGCCACCGCCGAGGCGCCGGAGGAGGAGGCCAGGGGGGTCAACGACCGGATCGAGCTGGCCGCGGCCGAGGCGGTGCTGCGCCGGCGGCTGCTGGAGCGGCTCATGCTGGGCGGGGTGACGGTCACCGACCCGGCGACGACCTTCGTCGACGCCGGGGTCGAGGTCGGCCAGGACACCGTGCTCGCCCCCCTGACCTTCCTGGAGGCCGGGACCCGGGTCGGGGCCCGCTGCCGGCTCGGGCCCAACGTGCGCCTGGTCGGCTGCACCGTCGGCGACGACGCCACCGTCACCCAGGCCGTGGCCATCTCCTCGGTCATCGGCCCCCGGGTGGTGGTCGGCCCCTTCGCCTCCCTGCGCCCGGGCACCCGGCTCGAGGAGGACGCCAAGGCAGGGACCTTCGTCGAGGTCAAGAACTCGGTCGTCGGCCCCGGGTCCAAGGTCCCGCACCTCAGCTACGTCGGCGACGCCGACATCGGCGCCGGGGCCAACGTCGGCGCCGGCACCGTGTTCGTCAACTACGACGGGGCCCGCAAGCACCGCACGACCGTCGGCGACGGGGCCTTCATCGGATCGGATACCATGCTGGTAGCCCCCGTGACGGTCGGAAGCGGGGCCCAGACCGCCGCCGGTTCGACAATCACCAAGGACGTGCCGCCCGACGCCCTCGCCATCGAACGCGCCGACCAGCGGACCATCGAGGGCTGGGCGGCCAGGCGCCGTCGGCAGAGGAACAGGGAGTGACGGGGAGGCGACGGTGAGCAACGGTGTGACGCCCAAGCAGGTGGAGGCGCTTGGGCGCAGGCACCTGATGCTGTTCGCGGGACGGGCCAGCAAGGCGCTGGCCAACGAGGTGGCCAGCCACCTCGGGATCGAGTGCGGCTCGGTCGACATCCGCGACTTCGCCAACGGCGAGACCTACGCCCGGTTCGGGGAGAGCGTGCGCGGCACCGACGCGTTCGTCATCCAGACCCACAGCGCCCCGGTGAACGAGCGGATCATGGAGCAGCTGATCATGATCGACGCTCTCAAGCGGGCCTCGGCCAAGCGGATCAGCGCCGTCATCCCCTACTACGGCTACTCACGCCAGGACAAGAAGGGCCGGGGCCGCGAGCCCATCTCGGCCAAGCTGGTCGCCGACATGCTGGGCGTGGCCGGGGCCGACCGGCTGATCACCATGGACCTGCACTCGGGGCAGATCCAGGGGTTCTTCGACGGGCCGGTCGACCACCTGACGGCCATGCCGGTGCTGGCCGACCACATCCGCACCACCTGTGAGGGCCGCGACCTGGTGGTGGTGGCCCCCGACGCCGGGCGGGTCAGGACGGCCGAGAAGTTCGCCGGGCAGCTCGGCGCCCCCCTGGCCTTTCTGCACAAGCGGCGCAGCCGCACCGAGGCCCACAAGGTCGAGGTCCGCGAGGTCGTCGGCGAGGTCGACGGCCGCCAGTGCGTGCTCATCGACGACATGATCGACACCGCCGGCACGATCGTGCAGGGCGCCGAGGTGCTGATGGACAGCGGCGCCGAGCGGGTGACGGCCGCCGCCACCCACGGGATCTTCTCCGGCCCGGCCATCGACCGGCTCAAGAACGCCCCCATCGGCGAGGTCGTGGTCACCAACACCCTGCCCCTGGCCGAGGACCAGAGGATCGACAAGATCCGGGTGCTGTCGGTGGCCGGCATCGTCGCCGACGCCATCCGGGCGGTGTTCGAGGACGCCAGCGTGTCGGAGATCTTCAACGACCAGAACCAGCTCTGAAGCCGTTTGCGGTCCGCGGGCCGCGTCAATGCTTAGTGGTGACGCATTCCCGTCCGCGAACAGGAGGAGCACGTGGCAGACGAGCTTCAGGGCAAGACCATCGCGTTCCTGGCGACCGACGGCGTCGAGCAGGTCGAGTACACCGAGCCCCGCAAGGCGGTCGAGGAGGCCGGTGGCACCGCCCACCTGGTGTCGCTCGAGGCCGGCGAGATCCAGGGCTTCAACCACCTCGACAAGGGCGACACCTTCCCGGTCGACAAGGCCGTCGCCGAGGCCAGCGCCGACGACTACGACGGGCTGGTCCTGCCGGGCGGGGTCGCCAACCCCGACTTCCTGCGCAACGACGCCGACGCCGTCCGATTCGTGCGGTCGTTCTTCGAGGCCGGCAAGCCGGTGGCGGCCATCTGCCACGGCCCCTGGACGCTGGTCGAGGCGGACGTGGTCCGGGGCCGCACGCTGACGTCCTGGCCGAGCATCCGCACCGACGTGGTGAACGCCGGCGGGACCTGGGTCGACGAGGAGGTCCACACCGACCGCGGCCTGGTCACCAGCCGCAAGCCCGACGACCTGCCGGCCTTCAACGCCAAGCTGGTCGAGGAGTTCGCCGAGGGCGCCCACGCCGAGCAGGCCCAGGCCACCGCGAGGGCCTGAGTGCCGTCGATGGGCAGGCCGATCGCGGTGCTGGACGTCGACGGCACGCTCGTCGACACCAACTACCACCACGCCATCAGCTGGTACCGGGCGTTCCGCGAGCACGGGCTGACCATGCCGGTGTGGCGGATCCACCGCCACATCGGCATGGGCGGCGACCAGCTGGTGGCCGCCCTGGCCGGCCAGCGGGTCGAGGACCGCCAGGGCGACAGCATCCGGGCGGCCGAGACCGCCCTCTACGCCGACCTGATCGGCGAGGTCCAGCCGTTCGCGGACGCCCGCCGGCTCATGGAGCTGCTCGCCGACCGCGGGCACCGGCTGGTCCTGGCCAGCTCGGGTCAGCGCCACGACATCGAGCACTACCTGGACCTGCTGGACGCCCGCGGCCTGCTCGAGGCCTGGACGTCCTCGGCCGACGTCGAGCGCACCAAGCCCGACCCCGACCTGGTCGTCACCGCCGTCGAGAAGGTCGGGGGTGGCGAGGCGGTGCTGGTCGGCGACTCGACCTTCGACTGCGAGGCGGCCGCCCGGGCCGGGGTCCCGACCGTGGCCATCCTCACCGGCGGCTTCTCCGAGCAGGAGCTGCGCCAGGCCGGTGCCGTGTCGATCCACGAGTCGCTGACCGAGCTGTGCGAGCGGCTGGACGACACGCCGCTTGCTAAGGTTTGACCGGTCGGCAACAGGGCAGGAGTTCCGGCAACGACCGGACTACCAGGAGGAGGGTGCGACGCGAATGCCGAAGACGGCCCGTGACGTCATGACCCCGAACGCCGAGTGCGTCGGGGAGAACGAGACCCTGCTCGACGCGGCCAGGAAGATGGCCGACCGGGGTTTCGGGTCGATGCCCATCTGCGGTGAGGACAACCGCCTCAAGGGCGTGCTCACCGACCGCGACATCGTGGTCAAGGCCCTGGCCCAGGGCAAGGACCCGTCCTCGACCCGGGCCGGCGAGCTCGGCGAGGGCAAGCCGGTGACAATCGGGGCCGACGACTCGATCCAGGAGGCCCTCAAGACGATGGCCCAGTACAAGGTCCGCCGGCTGCCGGTGATCGACGGCCACGACCTGGTCGGCATCGTCGCCCTGGCCGACATCGCCCGCGAGCTGGAGGACGACTCCTCCAAGGGCGACCTGATCGAGGCCATCTCCGAGGGCCCGGCCCAGCAGGGCGTCGGCCCCCAGTAGCCCAGCGCGTCACCGGGCCGCCCCAGGGGGTCCCCCGGGGGCGGCCCGCTTCGTGGCACCATCGGTGGCATGGACCTGCCGGTGATGCCCCCGATCCGTCCCATGCTGGCCAGATCGGTGTCGATCCTGCCCGAGGGGATGCTGTACGAGCCCAAGTGGGACGGATTCCGCTGCATCGTGTTCCGCGACGGCGACGAGGTCGAGCTCGGCAGCCGCAAGGAACGGCCCCTGACCCGCTACTTCCCCGAGATCGTGGAGGCGGCCCGCAGCCAGCTGCCGCCCCGCTGCGTGGTCGACGGCGAGATCGTGATCGCCAGCGGCCCCGGCCTCGACTTCGAGGCCCTGCTCCAGCGCATCCACCCGGCCGCCTCCCGGGTCAACCTGCTGGCGGAGCAGACCCCGGCCTGGCTGATCGCCTTCGACCTGCTCGCCCTCGGCGACGAGTCGCTGATGGACCGGCCTCTGGCCGAGCGCCGGGACGCGCTCGAAGCGGCCCTGGCCGGCGCGGGCGAGCCCGTGTTCACCACCCCGTTCACCGACTCCATGCGCCAGGCCCAGCGCTGGTTCCGGGTGTTCGAGGGCGCCGGCCTCGACGGGGTCGTGGCCAAGCCTCGGGACCTGCCGTACATGGAGGACGAGCGGGTCATGTTCAAGGTCAAGCACGAGCGGACCGCCGACTGCGTGGTCGCCGGCTTCCGCTGGCACAAGAAGGGCCCGGTGGTGGGCTCGCTCCTGCTCGGGCTGTACGACGAGGAGGACCGGCTCCAGCACGTCGGGGTGTCGGCCTCCTTCTCGATGGAGCGGCGCCGCGAGCTGCTGGACGAGCTCGCCCCCTACCGCCTCGAGGAGGGCGCCGAGCACCCCTGGACCGGGTACTCGACCCCCGAGCGGGTCCCCGGAGCCATGGTCTCGCGCTGGAACGCCAAGAAGGACCTGACCTTCGAGCTCCTCAAGCCGGAGCTGGTCGTCGAGGTCGCCTACGACCACATGGAGGGCCGGCGCTTCCGCCACACCGCCCAGTTCCGGCGCTGGCGGTACGACCGCGACCCGGCCTCCTGCACCTACGCCCAGATCGAGCGGCCGGTCTCCTTCGACCTGGCCGAGATCCTGGCCGGCCGCGGCCTGCCGGATTCGGGTGCGTCCTGACGGGATAAGGAGAAGCACATGGATGAGACGGGTGGCCAGGAGCCGGTGAAGCGCGAGACGGCGCGCCTGGCCGACCTGCCGGTCGAGGGACTGCCGGAGGACGCCCCGGAGGCGCCCTATGCGGCCACCGACCAGGCGCCGGCCGACGTGGACCCGGCCTCCACGGCCCACGACCCGGAGGCCGAGCGCGGCCCCAAGGCCGTGATGACCGCCTACGCCTCGGCCCTTGGGGCCGGGGACGCCGGCCTGGCCGCCGACCTGTACGCCGAGAACAGCCTCCTGACCAGCGCCGACGAGCGCATCTCGGGCCGGCCGGGGATCGCCGGCTGGCACGAGGACCTGCTGCGCCGGGGTCAGGTGACGGCCCGCCCGGCCGGCCAGGGCAACGACCGCAGCCGCCTGGAGGTCGACAGCGCCGCCGGCCGGTTCGTGGTCGAGCTGGCCTTCGACGCCTCGGGCCGGATCGGCACCGCCCGCTGGCTGACCGCCGCCGAGGCCAACCTGCCCCAGGAGGAACGGGAGCGGACCGCCACATGACCGAGTCGTTCGAGGGCGACGCCGTCCGCTACGAGGGCGACCGCCCGGTCGCCGTCGGCGACCTGCGCCTGGCCCAGCCGACCCGGATGGTCACGACCAGCGCCGGCTTCTGGGGGCTGTACGAGGCCGGCCACGAGGTGCTGGTCGTCCACCCCACCGGGGCCGTGCGCGGTCCCGCCGACCAGGTCCGGGC
>DATABK010000757.1:0-3853 GCA_036259695.1 Actinomycetes bacterium
GGTCCTGGACGTGGCCTGCGGCAACGGCAACGCCGCCCTGGCCGCGGCCCGCCGCTTCTGCCAGGTCACCGGCATCGACTACGTCCCCGCCCTGCTGGAGCGGGCCCGCCAGCGCGCCCAGGCCGAAGGGCTGCAGGCGACCTTCCAGGAGGCCGACGCCGAGGACCTCCCCTTCGGTGACGGCTCCTTCGACGCCGTCCTGTCGACCTGCGGAGCCATGTTCGCCCCCGACCAGGAGCGGACGGCCGGCGAGCTGCTGCGGGTCTGCCGGCCCGGCGGCCGCATCGGCATGGTCAACTGGACCCCCGACAGCTACGTGGGCGAGCTGTTCCGGACCATCGGCCGCCACCTGCCCCCACCCCCGGGGGTCCGGCCCCCGGTGCTGTGGGGCAGCGAGGAGCGGCTGCGCGAGCTGTTCGGGCCCGAGGTCGCCATCTCGGCGCCCCGGCGCAGCTTCCTGTGGCGGTTCCCCTCGGCCGAGCACCAGGCCGAGTTCTTCGCCACCTTCTACGGCCCCACCCACCGGGCCCTGGCCACGCTCGGGACCGACGGCGCGGCCAGGCTCAAGGCCGAGATGGTGGAGACGGTCAGGCGCTTCGACGTCTCCGACGACGACACCCTGGTCCTGCGCATGGACTACGTGGAGGCCATCATCCACAAGCCGGCGACGGCGTAGGGGCGGACCGGTGGCGACACCGTTGGGGGCGAGGTTCGTGGCGGCGCTCGCGGCCAGGGACCACGCCCAAGTGGCGTCGCTGCTGCATCCCGAGGTGGACTTCCGGGGCATGACCCCCGGGCGGTTCTGGGAGGCGAGCACCGCGACCCAGGTGGTCGACGAGATCCTGCGGTCCTGGTACGAGGACAGGGACCAGATCGACGAGGTCCTGCAGGTCGAGACCGCCTGGGTCGCCGATCGCGAACGCGTCGGGTACCGGTTGGCCGTGTCCAACCCGGACGGCCGGTTCCTCGTCGAGCAGCAGGCCTACTACCAGACCAGCAACGGGTCGATCACCTGGATGCGGATCATGTGCTCGGGCTGGCGGCCGGTCACAGACCGCTAGGGAGGAGCAGTCGGATGGTCTCCCTGCCGACCTTGATTCTAACCGTCTAACTGTGTTAGACAGTAAGAATCGAAGAGTCGACCACGGGAGGTCGGTATGTGGGAACAGTCGGTGCTGACGTCAACGGGCCAGCTGGGGGCGCTGCGCCTCCTCTCGGAATGGCTGAACTCGTCCCAGGGGATCCGGAGGCCGTGGCGCCTGTTCCGGCCCGCCCGGGTGGCCGATGGCACGGTGGCCCCCGCGACACCGGGGCGGCGGCAGGGCGCCAGGAAGGTCGCCGGTGCCACCCGTTGACCGGCTCATCGAGTTCGTCAACACCAACGAGCTCCAGGAGTCAGAGGACCAGCTCCGCGGCCCTGAGGAGGCCCGGAGCTGGCTGGAGGCCGAGGGCTTCGCGGTCGGGAAGCTGAGCCGCGACGACTGGGCGGCGATCATCGCCTTCCGCGAAGGGGTTCGGGCCGCCGCGGCCGCCAACAACGGCTACGGGGTCGACGCCGACGCGGTCGCGGCCCTGGGGCGAGCGGTCGACCGGCTGCGGTTCACCGTCCGGGCCACCCCCGACGCCAGCCTGGAGGTCGCCTCCGCCTCGCCGGCCGGGCGAGCCCTCTCCCCACTCGTCGGCGCCCTCATGGCCGCCCAGGCCGACGGGTCCTGGGCCCGGGTCAAGGCCTGCGCCCGGGACAGCTGCCGGTGGCTGTTCTACGACACCACCCGGAACAAGTCCCGGACATGGTGCACCAGCACCACCTGCGGTAGCCGGGAGAAGGCCAGGCGGGCCTACCGCCGCCAGGTGCAGAAGCGCGCCGGACGCGCACCCTAGGCGCCTCCCGCGACCTCGAGGAGGAGCTCCGCGAGCCGGTCCGGCCGCGACACGTTCGGGCAGTGCCCGGTCGGCAGCTCGACCGGCTCCACACCGAGGCGTTCGCGGGCCATCTGCCGCTGCCACCCGGGCCGGATCGTGCGGTCGTGGGCGGCGACGATGTAGGTCGAGGGGATCTCCGGCGCGAGCGAGAGCCGCTCGCCGAAGACGGCCCGCGGGAGGAACAGCCGGCGGGTCGAGAGCGCCCACTCGAGCGTCGCGTCGTCACAGTCGTGGTACAGGAACGCCGCCGCGACGGCGTCGTCGGTGGTCGGGTCCTTGCCGACCCAGTCGGGGTTGAAGGCGGCCTGCAGGTTGCGGCCGGTGTCCTCGGTGAAGCTCACCGCCGGGTCCGGCACCCAGGCCGCGAGCCAGACCTGGCGGCGGGCCTCCAGCGCCCGCGCGGTCGCGGGCAGCAGCGGGCCCGCGCCGGAGTGGGCGAGGACGATCGGGGCGGCGATCGCACCGACCTGCCGGCGGATGCGCTCGGCGTAGTCGGCGGCCAGGAGCTGGGGGGACTCGGCAGCTCGACGGCGCGGGCCGTCTGCCCACGGTCGCCGAGCGCGCGCACGACCCGGTCCCAGCCGGCGGCCCCCTGCCCCGTGCTGTGGATCAGGACGACGTCACCCACCGCGGTCATCACCCCCGACGATACGGGGCCCGCGTCCAGGAGATCGCGAGTTCCGCCAGCAGCGGAGATCGGGGCCGACATGTGCTGAGGCTCCGCCGCCGGCCGGAAGGTGGAGCGATGACCGACCTCGGATCGCACCGGCCTGCCGGCGAGCTGGCTCGCCGTTACAACGAGCGGACCACCCGGGCCGGGTTGCCGACTGCGACCACGTTGGCGGGGAGATCCCTGACCACCACCGCCCCGGCCCCGACCACGGTGTTCTCCCCGATGGTGACCCCGGGACCGACGATCACCCCGCCGCCCAGCCAGACGTTGTCGCCAATGCTGATCGGCTTGGCCGCCTCCCACTTGGCCCGGCGGGCCGCGGCCTCCACCGGATGGGTCGGGGTCAGGAACTGGACGTTGAGGCCGACCTGCACGTCATCGCCGATCCGGATGGTGGCCACATCCAGCAGGACCACCCCGAAGTTGATGAAGGTCCGGGCCCCGACATGGGTCTGGTAGCCGTAGTCGCAGGACAGGGGCGGGCGGATCTCGGTGCCCTCCCCCACCGAGCCCAACAGCTCCCGGAGCAGAGCCAGCCGCGCCTGGGGGTTGGTGGGGTCGCTGGTGTTGAACTGGCTGGTGAGCTTGAGGGCACGCTGGTTGTCGGCGGCCAGCTGGGGGTCGTCGGCGATGTACAGCTCGCCGGCGAGCATCCGGTCACGCTGGCTGCGCCCATCCGGCGGTCCCGGTTCCTGGTCGCTCATGGCAGGACCGTACCATCGGTCCAGCGCCTGGCCAGCGCGAGCCGGGCTGGTCAGCCGGGCGACCTCGAGCGGTGCCGCAACCAGGGCTGCCGATGGTGGTGACGCTCAGCTCGGCTGCTCGTCGAGGAAGGCGAGGGTGACCGCCGCGAACAGCGGGGAGATGGCCAGGTTGTAGTGCGTGAGGCCGGGCAGGATCGCGAGCGCGTGACCGCCCTTCGGCCGGCCCTCACCCATCCAGCCGCCGTCGCGAAGGCCGCCGTCGAGCAGCTCAAAGACCTCGACATAGTGGCTGGGCGGCGCCATGTCGGCGTCGGCGGCAACGATCAGCGTCGGCACCTGGAGCCCTCGGACCTCCTCGGTGAAGTCAAAGTCCTTGGCCATCGCCTCGCCAACCTTGTCCAGCAGCTGGGGGAAGTCCTCGGGGCGTGGCGCGACCCGCTGGTAGAGCTGGTACATCGGCGTGTCCTTCATGAACTCGGCGGCAGCGGCGCTGACCTGGCTCTGCTGCCGAAGCATCTCGGGATAAATCGCGTCTCGCCGCATGTTCGCCGCG
>DATABK010000758.1:0-22969 GCA_036259695.1 Actinomycetes bacterium
GCCCACAGAAGGAACATCGGGCGGCCATCACGGCCTCCTCGAACAGACGTTCCCCATAGGTTAACGACCGGTGCCGAGGTGGCGGTAGATCGAGGCCCGGCTGACCCCAGCGTGGTCGCGATCGCGGCCACCGTGTACTGCCCGGACGCATACATCTCCTGGGCCACCCGAAGCTTTTGGCCGGTCAGCACCGGTGGCCGGCCGCCCTGGCGGCCGCGGGCCCGGGCTGCGGCCAGCCCGGCGCTGGTCCGCTCACGGATGAGGTCGCGTTCGAACTCGGCCAAGGCGGCGAAGACGTGGAAGACGAGCTTGCCGCCGGGGGTGGTGGTGTCGATCGCCTTCCTGCAGGCTGCGGAACCCGATCCCGCGTTCGGCCAGGCCGGTGACGGTGTCGACCAGGTGCCGGAGGGAGCGGCCGAGGCGGTCGAGCTTCCAGACGACCAGGGTGTCGCCGGGGCGCAGCTGGTCCAGGACCTGGGCGAGGGTGGGCCGGTCGCTGCGGGTGCCACTGGCCGTCTCGACAAACACTCGATAGCAGCCGGCACGCTCCAGGGCGTCGACTTGGAGCTGAGGGTGCTGGTCGGTGGTGGAGACGCGGGCATAGCCAAGCAGATGACCCATGCGCGGGAGCGTCGCACAACCCGCTGACAGCGGTGGTTGTGCGTCGTTGATTCCGGACACGGGTTCTGGACACCGCTGGCGGCCCTTGTGGCGGGGGAGTGACGCCTGTCGCAGAAACGCACGTTTTCGGGCAGTCCACCTATGGCTCGACGGCAGCCGGGGACGGGTCCAAGTGACCCCTTCGGTGTCAGCAGACAACGGGGAAGCCCTGTGCTAAGGGTCGTTGCCGCAGGTCATGTTGAACCGTAGACGGTGAAGTTAGGTGCTCTCCTGACGTTCAGTTAAGTGCTCTCTTGCAGCCTCCATCAGACGGCGGTGATCTCGTCGACGCAGGTGACCAGCTGGCGCAGATTGCGCACCTCGAACACCTGCTCGCAGTGGGGGGCGTAGGTGCTCATGATCGAGTCGGTGGTGTCCCACTCGTCTTGCGGCTCGGGGTTGAGCCAGTAGACGTGCCGGACTCGTCCGGCCAGGCGGCGGAGGACCTCCAGGCCGGGGTCGCGGTAATTGTTGCGGGCGTCGCCCATGATCAGGAGCGTGCTGCGTCCGTCGAGGTCGGCTCCGTAGCGCTCCTCGAAGGTGGCGAAGACGTTGCCGTAGTTGGAGTGGCCGTCGGCCCAGACGACGTTGGCCCGGGTGAACAGCCGCTGCAGGTCGAGCACGTCGCCGGCCTCGTCGAGCATCCTGCTCACTTCGTCGACGCCGTCCACGAACGCGAACGAGCGGAGCTTGGAGAACTCCTGGTCCATGGCGTGCAGCAGGGACAGCGTGAACTTGGCGAACTCGATCACTGAGCCGGAGACGTCGGCCAGGACGTAGAGGTCGGGTTTGGATGCCTTGCGGGCCCGGAACGCCGGGTGGACCGGGACGCCACCGTAGGCAAGGGAGTGGCGGAGGGTGCGGCGCACGTCCAGCCGGCCGCGACGGCGCCGCCGGCGCCGTTTCGCCATCCGGGCGGCGAGCTTGCGGGCAAGCGGCCGGATGGCCTGCCGCAGCTCCCGCAGCTGGCTGGCGTTGGCGTCGAGGATGTCCAGCTCCTCGAGCTGGCGGTCGCGGTAGAGCTCGGCGGCCTGCTCGGCGCCCCGGGCGGCCGAGAGCCGATGGCGGACCTGCTCGGCGATGAGGCGGCGGAAGTCGTCGATGCCCGCCTTCAGCTCCTCACGGCCGAGGGCCTCGTCACCCGGTTCCGTCCCGGCGACCGCCTGCAGTAGCCGGTAGAGGTCGAGCTGGCGCATGATGCGGTACATGTAGTAGCGCTCGGAGGCATGGCGCTGGGTCTCCATGCCCCCGTGCTGGTCCACGGCAAGGCCGGCCAGGGCGCGCAGCGCGCCCTCGTCGTCAGCTCGCAGGGCGTCCAGCAGCGCCTCTAGCAGGTCACCCGAGGGAGCGGCCGGGACCGTCTGGCCGTCTCCTGGTCCGGCCTCCGCCGCCGGCTGGCCCGCCCGGCCGGCCGTCGGCTCCCGCCGCAACGGGAACTGCACGTCGAACAGGAGGTCGAAGGCGGCCAGGTCCTCGGGCCGTTTGACTAGCGTGGCGGCCAATGCTGACCGGAACTGGCGACGGTTGGCGGCGTCGATGTGGCGCAGGCTCTCGACGGCGTCCACCACCTCGACCATGGACACCGGCACCCCCGCGGCCCGGAGGCGGTCGAAGAGGCCGTGGAGGGAGGCCAGGAGCGACGTCGTGCTGTCATTCCCGCCGGCCGTGGCCGTTGCATCCGCCATCGCGGCATTGTACGTTGCGCGAACAAATATTCGGAGAGCGTACACCGCTGCTCGTGCAACGGTCGCCGACGGCCCGATCAGGAGGACCGGATGCTCCAGCCGCGGCCGACTCGCGCCCCGGCGGGACGGCTGGTCCGACTGAGCCTGGTCCTCAACCCCGTCGCTCCACAGTCGCGACTGGTCGAGGTCGCCCGCATGGGGGACAGGGCCGGGATCGGCGCCCTCTGGGTGAGCGACGTCCATCCCCTTGACCGGCGGCCGGCGGCGACCGATGCCTTCCTCGCCCTGTCCCAGGTGGCGCCGGTGGTCCGGCGTGCCCAGGTCGGGATGATGCTGACCCCGGCGCCCGGGTCGGCGGACGACGTCGCGCGCATGACCGGGACCTTGCAGGACGAGCTGACCGGCCGGCTGGAGGTCGGATTGCGGCTGGGGCGGCTCGGCCCGATCGCGCTCGAGGCCTATATCGCGGCCCTGCGCCGCCAATGGTCGGAGTCGGAGCGGCCGGCGCCGGCGGTCTCGCTCCAGACAGAGCTTGGGCCCTCGCTGGCGCCAGCGGTCCGGGCGGCCGACGACGCCGTGCTCGTGGCCGGGACGCTGGCGGAGATCGAGGCGCTGGCCCAGGAGGCCAGGGCGGCCTGCGCCGCCGCCGGCCGGGATCCGGCCACCCTCGGCCTCGCGGTCGAGCTGCCGGTCTCGATCGGCCGGACCACCGCCGAGGCCTGGGCCCGCTGGGAATCCGACGAGGCCCTCGCCGGGCTCGGGCCGCCGGCCGAGGTAGCCATCTTCGGCACCCTCGAGCAGGGCCACGAACAGGTCATCCGGCTTGCCCACGCCGGCATCACCGACCTGCGCTGTGTCCTGCCCGAGGCGGTCGACATCCATGACGTGATCGCCCAGCTCACCGCCCTGAGCATCGGCACGGTGGACGTACTGGCCCCAGGCAGTCCTCGCTCGCGCGCGCCCGAGCCACCCAAGGGCTGGGGCGGCCGGCCCAGGTTCCCGACCACCTGACCGGGTCGCGGACGCGTCAGCGGACCGTCACGCGCTCGCCGACCAGCTTGGCCGCGCGAAGCAGGTGGGGGAGGAAGTCACGCTCCATTTCCTCGACCGTGACCCTGCCGGCGTGCGTGGAGACGTTCAGCGCCGCCAGCACGTTGCCGCGCAGGTCGCGGATGGGGGCGGCGATGGAGCGGACGCCCATCTCGAGCTCCTGGTCCACCAGTGCCCAACCGCGGCAGCGGATCCTGTCCAGCAGGTCACGGAGCGTCGCCTCGTCCACCACCGTTCGGGCCGTCAGCTGCTCGCGCCGGGAGGTCCGGAAATAGATATCCAGCTCCTCGGGGGGGAGGTTGGCCAGCAGCACCCGTCCCATCGAGGTCGCGTGGGCCGGCAGCCGCGACCCGACGCTGAGCGCGATCGCCATGACCCGCTTGGACGGCACCCGGGCCACATAGACGATCTCCGGCCCATCCAGGATGGACGCCGAGCATGACTCGCCGGTCCGCTCGGCCAGCTCCTCCATGTACGGCTCGGCCACCTCCCAGAGGTCCAGCGAGGAGAGATAGGCGTAGCCGATCGACAGCAGCTTGGCGGTCGGGGTGAAGCGCCGCCCGTTGCTCTTGACATAGCCGAGGTGCTCCAGGGTGAGCAGGATGCGACGCGCCGTGGCCCGGGTCAGCCCGGCCAGCTCGGCCGCCTCGCTGAGGGTGAGGCTGGGGTGCTCGCGGGAGAAGAGGCACATAACCGCCAGTCCCCGCTCGAGCGACTGGACGACGTTGCTTTCCGGGCCTCGCCCGGCCCTCACTGCACTGCTTGACACTCGCAAACCCCGATGAGAGCCTGTGCTTCTAGCGCACGTTTGTACGCAATGCGAACAGTGCGGTCAGCATAACACCCCGGGGATGCCTCAGGGCAAGCACGTACCGGGACGCCGAGAGGAGCGTGGTCGCTCGATGACGCGGAGGTTCGAGACCAAGTTCGGCTCCCTGGAGGACTACGAGAAGGGTGCGGTCGAGGTCATCGACGACGACCCCAAGCACTACACGTTCTCCAACGTCTTCGAGGTGGCGTCGCGGTCGCGGCCCTATGAGAAGGTCGCCGTCGGTCAGAACCGCCAGTACGTCCTGGAGGCCATTCGGGCCGAGGGCACGAGCGGGTGGCGGACCGCCTCACACGACGAGTTCGCGCTCGTCATGGACGGCGAGGTCGAGGTCCGGCTGCGCCAGCTGGCCGAGGGCCAGCAGGCGCCGGCCGACCTCGAGGGCTCGATCGCGGTGGAGGGTGAACCGGAGGGCCCCTCGATGGGGTGGGTGAAGGCCGGGCGCGGCCACATGACCCTGCTGCCCGCCGGGGCCGCCTACCAGTTCCACGCCGACCGCCCCAGCGTCATCCTCATGCAGACGATCGGGGGCCAGGACACCGTCTACAAGTGGGCAGAGATCATCCAGACGTCCTAGGGCGACACCGCCGCCGGCCGGCAAGGAGGAACATCCGATGGCGACCACCGAGACCGAGTCCAAGACCACCGACCAGGCCACCTTCGGGGGCACCGTCGAGGCGACGGTCGACGCCCAGGTCGTGACGGTCGAACGCAACCCCGAGGGCTACCAGGGCTTCAAGCTCGGCGAGTTCGAGTTCAGCCGCGACGACTACTTCGTGTACATCAACTGGCCCACTGGAAGCCACGTGATGAGCGCCGACACCTTCCTGAAGGCCCTCCAGCGCGACGTGGCCTGGGAGTTCTTCTATGGCATCGTCAACTTCGACGGGGTGATCGGCACCGTCAACCACTACGGCGACGTCGACCTGTTCGCCGGCCGCTACAACGACGGCTGGCGCAAGGCCGAGCTGGACCACCTGGAGAACTTCCCGACCGCCCAGATCAAGGCCACCTTCGAGGCCATGCTGGACGACTGGACCAACGAGGGCTTCGACCCGTTCGCCTCGCCGGACGAGACCGGCACCGCCTTCGGTCCCAAGAACGGCTCGAACAAGGCCGCCATCACCCGCCACCGGGTCACCGCCCAGCGCATGGTCGGGGTCCCGGGCGACGAGGGGCTGCGCAGCGACGAGACCGGGCACCAGGTCAACCGCCACTTCCTCGACGTGCCACAGGACGAGCCCGAGATCCACGCCGAGCCCGGCTACGAGGGCGAGGTGGCCGCGTTCAACCTGTTCGCCTACCTGTCGCGCTCGGATGTCACCTGGAACCCGTCGGTGGTGGCGGCCTGCAAGGACAGCCTGGCCTGCCCGACCACCGAGGAGTACATCCTCCCGATCATCCACGGCAACGACCGCGTGGAATGGTTCGTCCAGCTGAGCGACAAGATCATCTGGGACGTCGAGGACCGCGACACCGGCACCGTGCGGGCCAAGGTGGTCATGAAGGCCGGTGACGTCTGCGCCATGCCCGCCGATATCCGGCACCAGGGCTACTCGCCCAAGCGTTCCATGCTGCTGGTCTGGGAGAACGCCGACTCCGAGCTGCCAGCACTGATCTCGTCCGGCAAGCTCCCGACCTACCCCGTCGACCTGTAACCCGACCCAGTCCGCCGCCCGGGCCGTCGACGAGATGGCCCGGGCGCTCACCGTGTGGCCGCGCCGGTCCGCAGCTGCCGCCCTCCTCAGGGTAGTCGACATGTTCGGAGGCGTACGGATGCAGGACAAGCTCTTCATCGGCGGGAAGTTCGTCGACGCCGTCGAGCAAACCACCTTCGAGGTCCTGAACCCGCACGACCTGTCGAAGGTGGCCGACGTGGCCGAGGCCCGACCGGCCGACGTCGACCGGGCCGTCGCCGCCGCCGCGGCGGCCTTCCCAGCCTGGAGCCGGACGGCGGCGACCGAGCGCGGGCGGCTGCTACTGCGCCTGGCCGACGCGATTGAGGCCAACGCCGAGGAACTGGCCCGCCTGGAGTCGATGGACACCGGCCACCCGATCGCGCACGCCACCCTGCTCGATGTTCCTCGGACGGCGACCACCTTCCGGTACTTCGGGGGGATGGCCGACAAGTACGAGGGCGCCGTGATCCCGGTCGAGACCGGCTTCCTCAACTACGTGGTCCGCAAGCCGGTCGGCGTGGTCGGCCAGATCGTGCCCTGGAACTTCCCGCTCATGTTCACCAGCTGGAAGATGGGCCCGGCCCTGGCCGCCGGCAACACCGTCGTCCTCAAGCCGGCCGAGCTGACGCCGCTGACCACCCTGCGGGTCGCCGAGCTGATGGCCGAGGTCGGCTTCCCGCCCGGCGTGGTCAACATCGTGCCCGGCTTCGGCCACACCGCCGGCGCCCGCCTCGCCGAGCACCCCGAGGTGGCCAAGCTGTCGTTCACCGGCTCGACCGAGGTCGGGCGCCAAATCGTCCGGGCCTCGGCCGGCAACCTCAAGCGCCTGCAGCTGGAACTGGGCGGCAAGGGCGCCAACATCGTCTTCGACGACGCCGACCTGGCCGCGGCCGTGCAGGGCAGCGCCTTCGCCATCTTCCACAACCAGGGCCAGGCCTGCATCGCCGGCTCGCGGCTGATCCTGCACCGCCAGATCGCCGAGGAGTTCCTCGACCGCTTCCTCGCCCTGGCCCGCTCCATCCGCCTGGGCGACCCGCTCGACCCGGCCACCGAGATGGGGCCGCTCACCTCCCCGGAGCACCGTGAGCGGGTGCTGGGCTACGTCAAGGTCGCGGTGGACGAGGGCGCCGAGGTTCTCACCGGCGGCCGCGCGCCCGAGGACCCCGCCCTGGCCAAGGGCTGCTACGTCGAGCCGACGGTGGTCCGGGCCCGGCCGGAGCTGCGGGTCAACCGGGAAGAGGTCTTCGGGCCGTTCGTCACCGTGGCCACCTTCGAGGGCGACGAGGAGGCCGTGGCCATGGCCAACTCGACCAGCTACGGGCTGGGCGGCGGACTGTGGACCCGCGACCTGCGGCGCGCCCACCGGGTCGCCGAGGCCATCCGCAGCGGCATGGTCTGGGTCAACAGCTACAAGCGGGTCCATCCCGGCTCCCCGTTCGGCGGCGTCGGCGAGTCGGGCTACGGCCGTGAGATGGGCTTCGAGGCCATGCACGGCTACACCGACCCCAAGTCGGTCTGGGTCAACGTCGACGCGACCCTGCCGCCGTTCTACCAGCGCGACCAGTAGGCGACCGGACCGGCAAGGAGGGCTGGGATGGCGATCACCACGCAGACCATGACCGACGAGCAGCGCAAGTCGGTGGCCCTGGAATACCTCAAGGCGTTCGACAACGCCGGGGTGACCTCGACCGGCGGCAGCATCCTCGACCTGTTCGCCGACGACGCCCAGGTCTACTTCCCCAAGTGGGGGCTGGCCACCGGCAAGGAGCAGATCGGCAAGCTGTTCGCCGACGTCGGCGGCACGCTGAAGTCGATCACCCACGACTACGCATCGTTCAACTGGATCTTCTCCGGCACCGACACGCTGGCCGTCGAGGGCACCAGCTTCGGCGAACATCAGCACGGTGCATGGCGAGCGGGACTGCCGGACTGGGGTGCCGGCCGCTGGTGCGACGTGTTCGAGATCCGCGACTTCCTCATCCAGCGCTGTTTCATCTACCTCGACCCCGACTACGCCTGCGGCGACACCGCCCGCTACCCCTGGCTGGCCGGCCAGGAACCGCAGGGATGACGCTCGACCCCACACAGGCCGGCGGGGTCGTCACCTACGAGGCGCTGCCCGGCCGGGTGGTGTTCGGGGTCGGCGCACTGGACCGGCTCGCGGAGGAGCTGGCGCGGCTCGGGGCCGAGCGGGCGCTGCTGGTCGCCTCCAAGCGGGTGGCCGACGACCTGGCCGAGCGGCTCAGCGACCGCCATGCGGCCACCTTTAGCGAGATCGTCCAGCACGTGCCGGTCGAGGTGGCCGAACGGGCCAGGCAGCTCGCCCGCGAGGTCGACGCGGACAGCCTGGTCGCCGTGGGCGGCGGCTCGGCCGTCGGGCTGGCCAAGGCGGTCGCCCTCGACATGGGCATCCCCATCGTGGCCGCGCCCACCACCTACGCCGGCTCCGAGCTGACCACGATCTACGGCCTCAGCCAGGGTGGGCGCAAGCGGACCGGCCGGGACCCTCGGGTCCTGCCCAAGGTCGTCCTCTACGACCCGGCCCTGACCGTCCCGCTCCCACCACAGGTCACGGGAGCGAGCGGGATGAACGGGCTGGCCCATGGCGTGGAGGCGTTCTACGGCCCCGGGGCCAACCCGGTCTCGGAGGCCCTCGCCGAAGCGGGGATCCGGGCCCTGGCCGACGGGCTGCCGTCGGCGGTCGAGCGGCCCGACGACCTCGAGGGGCGCACGGGCACGCTCCGCGGCGCCTGGCTGGCCGGTGCCGCCCTGGCCGTCGCCGGGACCGGGATCCACCACCAGATCTGCCACGTGCTGGGGGGTGCCTTCGGTCTCGACCACGGCGGCATGAACGCCGTTCTCCTTCCCCACACCGTCCGGTTCGTCACCCCGACCGTACCGGCGGCGATGGCCAGCGTGGCGGCCGCGCTCGGCGCCGCCGAGGCTGCCACCGGCTGCTTCGACCTCGCCCGGCGGCTCGGCGCACCCGCCAGCCTGGCCGCCCTCGGCCTGGCTGAGGCCGACCTGGACCGGGCGGCCGAGCTCTGCGCCGCCCAGGTCACCGGCCGGCCGCGGCCCGCCGGGGTGGAGGAGCTCCGCGCCCTGCTCAGCACGGCCCACGCCGGCCTGCCGCCAGGCGAGGCGACCGCAGCACCATGACCATCCGCGGGGGTCCCAACAAGGAGGTAGCCGTGGCCAACCAGCCGGTGCATCCCTCGCTCGACGACCTGCTCAGGACCGGACCGCTCGACCGGCGCCGGTTCCTGCGCCTGACCGGCGCCACCGGCGCCGCCGTCACGCTCTCCGGCCTGCTGGCCGCCTGCAGAAACGACGACGAGAGCGGCGGCGGGACCAGTGGCGGGGGGGCGCAGGGACGGGCGATCAGGCTCGGCTACGTCAGCCCCCAGACCGGGCCGCTGGCCGGCTTCGGCGAGGCCGACAACTTCATCCTTGAGGGCGTCCGCACGGCGCTCAAGGACGGCCTGCAGATCGGCGGTACCGCCCACGCGGTCGAGATCCTGGTCAAGGACAGCCAGTCGGACCCGAACCGGGCCGCCACGGTGGCCGGCGACCTGATCACCGGCTCGGAGGTCGACCTGATCCTGGCCACCGGCACCCCGGAGACGACCAACCCGGTGGCCGACCAGGCGGAGGCCAACGGCGTGCCTGCCATCACCAGCGTCGCTCCCTGGCAGCCGTACTTCTTCGGCCGCAAGGGCGACCCGGAGAAGCCCTTCAAGTGGACCTATCACTTCTTCTGGGGGCTGGAGGACATCATCCAGGTGTTCACCAATCTCTGGGGCGAGGTGCCGACCAACAAGGTGGTCGGCGCCCTGTGGCCGAACGACGGCGACGGCAACGCCTGGGGCGACCCCAAGCAGGGCTTCCCGCCCGCGCTCGAGGAGGCCGGCTACAAGGTCGTCGACCCAGGCCGCTATCAGAACCAGACCGACGACTTCTCCTCCCAGATCTCCCGGTTCAAGAGCGCCAACGTCGAGATCGTGACCGGCGTGCCGATCCCACCCGACTTCACCACCTTCTGGAAGCAGGCCGCCCAGCAGGGCTTCCGGCCCAAGATCGCCTCGGTCGGCAAGGCCCTGCTGTTCCCGAGCTCGGTCGACGCCCTCGGCGACCTCGGGGACGGCGTCTCGACCGAGGTCTGGTGGACACCGAGCCACCCGTTCACCTCCTCGCTCACCCAGGCCAGCGCCAAGCAGCTGGCCGACGACTACACCAAGTCCACCGGGAAGCCGTGGACCCAGCCCATCGGGTTCGTCCACGCCCTGTTCGAGGTGGCCGCGGACGCGCTCAAGCGGGCCGGGGGAGTGGACGACAAGCAGGCGATCGCCGACGCCATCAAGGCCACCAAGCTGGACACGATCGTGGGACCGCTTGACTGGTCGAGCGGCCCGGTGCCCAACGTGGCCAAGACGCCGCTGGTCGGCGGCCAGTGGCGGCGGGGGAGCGGCGGCGCCTACGAGCTGGTCATCGTGAACAACAAGACCGCCCCGCAGATCCCGGCTGCGGGCGAGCTCGAGCCGATCGCCGCGAGCTGACCGTGCCCATCCTGGCCATGGAGGAGGCACGCCTGCGCTTCGGCGCCCTCCAGGTGATCGACAACCTCAACGTCCAGCTCGACGAGGGCGAGGCCGTGGGCGTGGTCGGCCCGAACGGCGCCGGCAAGACCACCATGCTCAATCTGCTGGCCGGGCAGCTACGCCCGGACAGCGGCCGGATCCACTTCGACGGGCAGGACGTGACCGCCATGGGTGCCCGGCGTCGCTGCCTGCTCGGGATCGCCCGCACCTACCAGATCCCCCAGCCGTTCGCGGGCATGACCGTGTTCGAGAACGCGCTGGTCGGCGCCTCGTTCGGCAGCCCCGGGCGGTCGGATGCGGAGGCGGCCGACGCGGCCGTGGCCGCCCTGCACCGGACAGGGCTGCTCGGCCAGGCCAACCGCCTCGCCGGGTCCCTCACCCTGCTGGAGCGCAAGCGGCTGGAGCTGGCCCGGGCGCTGGCCACCGGTCCGCGGGTCCTGCTGCTGGACGAGATCGCCGGCGGGCTCACCGAGCCCGAGGTGCAGGAGCTGGTCGCCACGGTCCGGGAGCTCCGGGCGGCAGGCGTGACGATCCTGTGGATCGAGCACATCGTCCACGCCCTGGTCAGCGTGGTCGACCGCCTGATCGCGGTCGACTTCGGACGCAAGCTGATCGAGGGCCGGCCCCAGGCGGTGCTGGCCAGCCCCGAGGTCCGCGACGTCTACCTGGGCGCGGAGGCGGTCGGGTGAGCACCGGCCCGCCGCTGCTGCGCGTCTCGGGCCTTGACGCCTGGTACGGGGACTTCCAGGCGCTGTTCGACGTCTCGGTCTTGGTGGCCGAGGGCGAGGTGGTGGCGATCATCGGCGCCAACGGGGCCGGAAAGTCGACCCTGCTGGGCACGGTCGCGGGTCTGCTGCCGCGGACCGCCGGGTCGGTGACCTTCGACGGCCGCGAGCTGGCCGGCATGCCGGCGCACCGGCGGGTCGCGCTCGGCATCTCCATGGTCCCCGAAGGGCGTCGGATCTTCCCCAGCCTCTCGGTCGAGGAGAACCTCCTCGTCGGCGCCCAGGCACGCCGGCCCGGGCCATGGACGGTGGCGGCCGTGCTGGAGCTGTTCCCGCTGCTGGGCGACAAGCGGCGGCGCGGCGGCAGCCAGCTCTCCGGCGGTGAGCAGCAGGCACTGGCCATCGGCCGGGGCCTCATGGCCAACCCCCGCCTGCTGCTGCTGGACGAGGTGTCACTCGGCCTGGCCCCCATCGTGGTGCGGCGGATCTATGAGGCGCTGCCCGCGATCCGGGCCGCCGGCACCACCGTGGTACTGGTCGAGCAGGACATCGGCCAAGCGCTGGGTGCCGCCGACCGGGTCTACTGCCTGCTGGAGGGACGGGTCGCACTCGAAGGTGCGCCGACCGAGCTGGACCGCGACCGGATCGCCGCCGCCTACTTCGGGGTGCGGGCATGACGACGGCCAACAACCTGGTCCAAGGGCTGCTGCTGGGTGGGCTGTACGCGTTGTTCGCCACCGGGCTCAGCCTCATGTTCGGCGTGATGCGCCTGGTCAACCTGGCCCACGGGGACTTCGCCATCCTCGCCGCGTTCCTGGCCCTGGTCGCGGTCGACGGGACCGGGGTGCATCCGCTGCTGACGCTGGCGGTCGTCGTGCCGGCCATGTTCGTCCTCGGCTACCTGCTCCAGCGGGGCGTACTGAACCGCACCGTCGGCGGCGACGGCCTGGCCCCGGTGCTGGTCACCTTCGGGCTCTCCATCATTCTCCAGAACCTGCTGCTCGAGCTGTTCTCGGCCGACAGTCGTGGTCTGGACGCCGGCGCGGTCGAGGACACCAGCCTCGCCCTCGGCCGGCTCAACGTCGGCTGGTTTCCGCTGCTGACGCTCCTCACCGGGGCGGCGGTCCTGGCCGGGCTGCAACTGCTACTGGCGAGGACGCGGCTCGGCAGGGCCCTGCGGGCCACCTCCGACGACCCAGAGGCCGCCCAACTCGTCGGCATCGACCACCGCCACGCCTTCGCCGTGGCCACCGGCCTGGCCCTGGCCACCGTGGCCATCGCCGGGATCTTCCTCGGCATCCGGACCACCTTCTCGCCCGCGCTCGGGCCGACCCGGCTGATCTTCGCCTTCGAGGCCGTCATCATCGGGGGGCTCGGGTCCTTATGGGGAACGCTGGCCGGAGGGATGGTGCTGGGGGTGGCGCAGACACTCGGCGCCCAGGTCTCACCGGGCTGGGGTGTGCTCACCGGGCACCTGGTGTTCCTGGCCGTGCTCGCGTTCCGGCCCTCCGGCCTGTTCGGGAAGCCGGTGACCACGTGACCACCCTCGACCCGGACCGCGCCGACCCGACACAGCTCGATGGGGCGGCTTCCGGCGCGGCCGCGGGACCGCCGGGCCGCGTGGAGGTCGAGCGGGCCACCATGGCCAGCCGCGCCGGCGCCGTCGTGGCGCTGGTTGCGCTCGTGGTCCTGGCAACCGCGCCGCTGTGGGCCCGCACCAGCGTGCTCCGGACGCTGATCGGCTTCCTCACCCTCCTGGCCTTGGCGTCGATGTGGAACCTGCTGGCCGGCTACGCCGGACTGGTCTCGATCGGCCAGCAGGCCTACATCGGTATCGGCGCCTACGGCCTGTACTGGCTGTCCGACAGCGCCGGTCTGGACCCGTTCGCCTCGGTCCCCCTGGCCGCGCTGATGGCCGCGGTGCTCTCGGTGCCGATCGCCGTGCTCGCCTTCCGGCTGCGCGGCGGCTACTTCGCCATCGGCACCTGGGTCATCGCCGAGGCGCTGCGGCTGCTGATCGCCAACACCACCCAGCTGGGCGGAGGCTCAGGGGTGACGATCACCGCCGTCTCCGGCTACGACCGCCAGACCCGCCTCTACCTCACCTACTGGCTGGCGTTCGCGGTCGGCGTGGGGGCAGTCGCCCTCACCTATCTGCTGCTGCGTCGTCGGCTGGGCCTTGCCCTGACGGCCAACCGGGACTCCGAGACCGGGGCCCGCAGCCTTGGCGTGGACGTGTACCGGGTGAAGCTGGTCGTGTATGTGGTGGCGGCGTTCGGCTGCGCGCTGGCCGGGGCGGTGATCTACCTCAACCTGCTCCGCATCCAGCCCGACGCCGCGTTCAGCGTGAACTGGAGCGCGTTCATGATCTTCATCGTGGTGATCGGCGGGGTAGGAACGATCGAGGGCCCGATCGTGGGGGCGGTGCTGTTCTTCGTGGTGCAGGAGACGCTCGCTCAGTACGGGTCGTGGTACCTGATCCTGCTGGGCCTGATTGCGGTGGCGGTGGCGCTGCGGGCCCGGCACGGGCTGTGGGGGCTGGTGGCCGAACGGACCGGCATCTCGCTGTTTCCGGTGCGGCGCCGCCTCAAGCTGCCCGCGCCCCCGGCCGCGGGAGGAAGTCGATGACCTACCGGTTCGCCAGCGTCGAGGATGTCACCGGCCGCCTGCAGGCGACCGGGTACCTGGCCGATCCGATGATCGCCAACGTCATCTGGCTGGCCGATCGGCTGGAGAAGCCGGTCCTCGCCGAGGGCCCGGCCGGCACCGGCAAGACCGAGCTGGCCAAGGCGGTCGCCGCCGCCACCGGGGCCAGACTGATCCGCCTGCAATGCTACGAGGGGCTGGACGAGGCCAAGGCTCTGTACGAGTGGAACTACTCCAAGCAGCTGCTTCGGATCGAGGCCGACCGGGCCATGCGGACCAGCCCGA
The DNA here is from genome assembly GCA_036259695.1 of Actinomycetes bacterium. Taxonomy (GTDB): domain Bacteria; phylum Actinomycetota; class CALGFH01; order CALGFH01; family CALGFH01; genus CALGFH01. Next base: position 14,158 of record DATABK010000758.1, read on the forward strand.
GCTGGTCCGACGTGGAGGCCGACATCTTCTCCGAGCCGTTCCTGCTGACCCGCCCGCTGCTGGAGGCGGTTCGGGCCACCGACCCGGTGGTGCTGCTGATCGACGAGGTCGACCGGGTCGAGGTCGAGACCGAGGCATTGCTGCTCGAGGTCCTGTCCGACTTCCAGGTTTCCATTCCCGAGCTCGGCACCATCACCGGCACCCGACGACCGTTCGTCCTGCTGACCTCCAACGCCACCCGGGAGCTGTCCGAGGCCCTGCGGCGGCGCTGCCTGTACCTGCACCTCGACTACCCGGGTCTGGAACGCGAGCGCGACATCATCCGGGCCCGGGTGCCCGACATCGACGAGGTGCTGGCCGCCCAGATGGCCGGCGTCCTGCGGGCCATCCGCCAGCTCGAGCTGAAGAAGGCGCCGTCGATCTCGGAGACGCTGGACTGGGCCCGGACGTTGGTGCACCTGGAGATCGACCGGCTCGACCCCGACACCGTCGCCGACACTCTGCACCTGCTGCTCAAGCACGAACGCGACATCGCCAAGGCCCGCTCGGAGCTGGCCACCGTGGCCGCCCGGGCCCGGCTGTGAGGAGGACGGCATGGACGGCGACGAGCGGCTGCGGCTCGGGTTCGACCGGGTAAGCGCGGCCCTGCTCGAGATCGTCGAGGAGCTCGGTGTCACCGAGCACGAGCTGCGGGCCGCCCTCGGCTTCCTCGTCGAGGTCAGCCAGGCGGGCCAGCTCCCGCTCCTCTCCGACGTACTCGGGGTCTCGGTCGCCGTGGACAACCTCACCCACGGTGCCCAGCACCAGGGAACCGCCAGCTCGGTGGAGGGTCCCTTCTACCGGCCGGGCGCCCCCCTGCGCGCCCAGATCTGCCGCGACGACGAGCCAGGAGACGTCTGCTTCGTGTCCGGCCGGGTCACCAACGCGGCCACCGGTGCACCGCTGCCTGGTGTCCTCCTGGACGTCTGGCAGGCCGGTGCCGGCGGCAAGTACGAGCACGAGGATCCCACCCAGCCCGACTACAACCTGCGCGGCCGGCTGTACACCGACGAGGAGGGCGACTACGAGCTACGGACGGTGGTCCCGCCGCCGTACGAGATCCCCCAGGGGCCGGTCAACCGCCTGCTGGTGACGATCGGGCGCAACCGGTTCCGTCCCGCCCACTTCCACGTCAAGCTGAGTTGCCAAGGCTACGAGCCGCGCACCACCCAGCTCTTCCTCGAGGACGGGGCACACCTCGATGACGACACCATCGGCGCCGTCAAACCCGAGCTGACGGGCCGGCTCGAAAAGCACGACGACCCCGAGGAGCTCAGCCGCCGCGGCCTCGACCGGCCGTTCTTCACCTACGCCTACGACTTCGCACTGGTCCCGTCCGCTTCCAGGGAAGGAGCAGGAGATGGATAGTGAGGTAGCACCGCGGGAGTCGGCCGCCCCGGCCGGGCTCGGCACCTTCGAGGCGGAAGCCGACGTCGTGGTCGTCGGTGGCGGCGGTGGAGGGCTGCCGGCGGCGCTGTTCAGTCGCTGGCTGGGCAACGAGGTGATCCTGCTCGAGAAGGCGCCCCAGCTCGGCGGCACCGCGCGCAAGGCCGCCTTCTGGTACTGGGTGCCCAACAACGAGCCGATGCGGGCGCTCGGGCTCGAGGACCGGGAGGAGGACTGCCTGCGGTACATGGCCCGGCTGGCCCGGCCCCACCAGTACGACCCGAGCTCACCGACGCTGGGACTGAGCGCCTGGGAGTACGAGCTGTGCCGCGCCATTTACCAGAGCGCCTCGCCCGCGACCGAGCTGCTGGCCGAACGCGACGCCCTGCCTTACCGGCACTGCGCGGACGTCCCCGACTACTGGGCCGAGCTCCCCGAGGACAAGGCACCCAAGGGCCGGGTGCTCCTGCCGCGGGACGCGTCCGAGACGATGTCCGACGGCGGCAGGGTCGGGATCAGCACGATGAGCGAGGCCGCCGCCCGCGACGGCGTCGTCGTCCGAACCGGCCACCGGGTCCAGCGCATGGTGTTGGCCGACGGCGCCGTGGTCGGCGTCGAGGCCACCACCCCGGACGGGGCGACGCACCGGGTAGGGGCCCGCAAGGCGGTGATCTTCGCCACCGGCGGGTTCACCCACAACCCGGAGCTGCGCCAGAACTTCCTGAACGTGCCCGTCTACGGGGGCTGCGCGGCCCTGACCAACGAAGGTGACTTCGTCGCCATGGCCTCCTCGGTGGGCGCCCAGCTCCGCAACATGAACTACGCCTGGATGTGCCCGGTCCCCCTGGAGAAGGCGGTCGCCCGCGACCCGGACCTCTCCGGGATGTTCTCGGTCGCCGGCGACTCCATGATCTTCGTGGACAAGCGCGGCCTACGGGTGGTCAACGAGAAGCTGCCCTACAACGAACTGGCCCAGACCTTCTTCCGCTGGGACCCGGCCACCGGCAGCTACCCGTACCTGGTCCTGATCCAGGTGTGGGACCAGCGCGCCCAGGACCACTCGGCCAGCGACGAGTACGGCCGCCTGATCGTCCCTCCAGGTACCGACGACGCCCACGTCATCAAGGGCGCCACCCTGGCCGAGCTCGCCGCCGCGATCGGCGAGCGGCTCGCCCGCTACGAGCAGGTCACGGGAGGGCTCCGGCTGTCGGAGGATTTCCTCCCGAATCTGGAAGCCTCGATCGGCCGCTTCAACGATCTCGCCAACAAGGGCGTCGACGACGACTTCCATCGCGGGGAGCGGGCCGTGCAGCTGCTCTTCAACGGCTACGTCAAGGACGAGCCGGGCCGGACCAACCCGACCATGTGGCCGATCAGCGACACCGGCCCCTACTACGCCGCGCTGGTCACCGGTGGGACGCTCGACACCAAGGGCGGGCCCAAGACCACGGCCGACGGGCAGGTGGTGGACGACCTGGACCGTCCCATCCCCGGACTGTACGGCGTGGGTAACTGCGTCGCCTCCGCCTCCGCGCAGGCCTACTGGGCGGGCGGGGCCACTCTGGGCCCGATCATCGCCCTGGCGTACCGCGCCGCCAGCGCGGCCCACCGGGAACAGGTCAGGCCACTCCCGATGGTGGCCGCGTCGAGCGACAGGAGCGGCTGATGGAAGCCTATGAGGATGCGGTCCGGACCCTGGAGGTCGAGCTCGGCCGGGTCGAGCAGGCGTTCCGCGACCTGACCGCCGAGCAGTGGCGGACCCCGACCAGGCTGCAGCCGCTGGACGACGCCCAGCCCCCCTGGACGCTGTTCGAGCTGGCCGGGCACTTCGACATCTCCATCGGCCTGACGGTGATGCTCATGGCCGAGCCCCAGGCCGGGCAGGTCGGCCGCGACCGGACCAGCTTCTTCATCTTCCCCCGCTCCGAGGTCGCCCCGGTCGTCTACGACTACGCCTTCAAGATGGTCGAGGGCAAGACCCCCACCCAGATGCCCGACGTCCTCCACGAGACCTTCGCCAAGACGATCCAGGGGGCGCGGTCCATGGCCCCGGACACCGTCGGCCCGGGCTACTACGCGCTCATGCGGCTGGACGAGTTCGTCCCCAGCCGGGTCGTGGAGGCGGTGGTGCACGGGCTCGACCTGACCGACGCCGTCGGCCGCGACCCCATCGCCACTCCGGAGGGGGTGGCGATCACCGCGGCCATCCTGGATGACCTGCTGGCCCGCAAGACGGTCCCGGGCCGCCCGGCCGACCTGACCGACGACCTGGCCTGGGTGCGGGCCGCGTCCGGGCGAGGCCCCCATCCCGACCCACGGCTGCCGCTCATCGGCTGACCAATATGTCCCCGCATGCAACTGGATGGGATGAGTGGCGAGTCGTTCCACCACCTCGCCGACAGTCTCCTCGGTGACTCAAATTGTTGTTTAGACAACTTTGGATATTTGGTAGAAATTGGAGCCATCGACGCCACCGTCTCACAAGGAGACAGGCACATGAGCGAGGCAGTCGCCACTCCCGGGACCCGGGTGGTCAATGGCCGTCCGGTGCCGGAGGTCGGCACATGGGAGATCGACCCGTCCCACGCGTCCTTCGAGTTCGTGGCCCGCCACCTGATGGCCAAGGTCCGGGGCCGCTTCCCGGCCGTGTCCGGCGTGGCGACCATCGCCGAGGTTCCCGAGGAGTCGACCCTGGATATCGAGATCGACGCGAACTCGATCGACACCCAGGACGACACCCGCGACGCCCACATGCGCTCCAACGACTTCTTTGGCGTGGAGGAGCACCCGACCATCAGCTTCCACAGCACCGGCATTCGCCCCGGCGACGGCCAGACCGAGTGGAAGGTCGACGGCGACCTCACCATCCGCGGCAACACCCGCCCGGTCACCGTCGACGTCGAGTTCCTCGGCGGGGCCATCGACCCCTGGGGCAACAAGCGCATCGGCTTCTCCGGTGTCGTCCCCGAGGTCAACCGCGAGGACTGGGGACTGACCTGGAACACTCCCCTGGAGACGGGCGGGTTCCTGCTCTCCAAGTCGGTCCGCTTGGAGATCGAGGCCGAGCTGGTCAAGAAGTAGCCAGGACCTGAGGAACCCTGGTCGGCGGCAGTCCTCCGCCCAGGTGCCGCCCGACTGCTGTGGCCCCGGCCGAGCCATGCTACACAGCGATCCCAACTCCCAGGCCTCTTCCGTGTCAGCAAACAGCGGGGAAGCGCTGTGCCACCCACCGTTGTCGCAGGTCGCCGTCAACCGTCGACGCTGAAGTTAAGTGCTTTCCCTACGACCCGCTGTCAGCGCTATGCAGCGATAACTCGCCAGACCCTGGCCGGACTCGAACCTGTACCAGGGTGCACCTGCCGCGCGCCAGGCCGCTACCGGCAACGCTCAGGCGTTGGGTGGTCGGAGCCGGTGTGTTCTCTGTCACGGCATGGCGCCGGGTCCGGCGGCTGTCGCAGAAACGTTCGTTTTGCGACGTCCGCCGCAGCTGTTTAGGAGATGACTGCCCAGGGGTCAACAGGCACCGGCCTGTGGGATAGCGGCGGCGAGCCTTAGTGGCGGACCACGTCGGGGGCCTGGGCGGGCAGCTCCGGCTCGGCTGGGTAGGGGACGCCGGCGGCGCGGTAGGCGTCGGCGGCGTCCAGGGTCTCGGTCTGTAGCAGGGCCTCCACCAGGGCGTCGAGGCGGTGCCGGTTGGCCCGCAGGGTCGCCAGGGCCTGGTCGTAGCAGGCGTCAAGGATGCCGCGGGCCTCGGTCTCGACCAGCTCCCGGGTGTGCGGCGAGGTGCCGTCGCCGCCAAGGGCGAGCGGCTGCTCGCGGCGTGGGTCGGGCAGGACCGACATCATCCCCACCTTCTCGGACATGCCCCAGCGGCCGACCATCTGCTTGGCGATATTGGTGGCCTGCTCCAGGTCGTTCTCGGCGCCGGTGGTGACGTCGTCATAGATGAGTTCCTCGGCCGCCCGCCCGGCCAGCATCCCGGCGATGCGGCCGCGCAGGTAGCTGGCGCTGTAGGAGTAGCGGTCGGCGTCGGGGGACTGGAAGGTGACCCCGAGGGCGTGCCCGCGGGGCACGATCGAGATCTTGCGGACCGGGTCGGCGCCCGCGGTCAGCATGCCGAGGAGGGCGTGGCCGGCCTCGTGGAAGGCGGTGCGCCGGCGGTCCTCGGCCGAGAGCAGGATCCGGCGCTCGGTGCCGAGCACGATCCGCTCCAGGGCGTCCGTGAAGTCGGCCTGGTGGACCTCGGTGTGGTCGCGGCGGGCGGCGGTCAGGGCGGCTTCATTCACCAGGTTGGCCAGGTCGGCCCCGACCATGCCTGGGGTGGCCGAGGCGATCGCGTCCAGGTCGACGTCGTCGGCCAGGGCCACCCCGCGGACGTGCACCTCCAGGATCTGGCGGCGGCCGGCCTGGTCGGGCGGGCTGATGGTGAGGCGGCGGTCGAAGCGGCCCGGCCGCAGCAGTGCCGGGTCGAGGATCTCGGGGCGGTTGGTGGCCGCGAGCACGATGACGTTCTCGGTGCCGGTGAAGCCGTCCATCTCGGTCAGGATCTGGTTGAGGGTCTGCTCGCGTTCGTCGTGGCCGCCGACGCTGAGGGATCCGCCGCGGGCCCGGCCGATGGAGTCGAGCTCGTCGATGAAGATGATCGCCGGGGCGTTCTTCTTGGCCGTCTCGAACAGGTCCCGGACGCGGCTAGCTCCGACCCCGACGATGAACTCGATGAACTCCGAGGCGGAGACGAAGTAGAAGGGGACGTCGGCCTCGCCGGCGACCGCCCGGGCGAGCAGGGTCTTGCCCGTGCCCGGGGGCCCGGCCAGCAGCACCCCCTTGGGGACGATGGCCCCGAGCCGCCGGTAGCGGTCGGGGTTGCGCAGGAAGTCGACGATCTCGGCGACCTCGTCTTCGACCTCGTCGATCCCGGCCACATCCGCGAAGGTGGTGCGCCGGCCGGTCTCGGGCTCATAGCGGCGGGCGCGGGAGCGGCCAAAGCCGCCCAGCCCTCCGGCCGCGCCGGCCGTGGCCCGCCGGGCCAGGAGCACGAACAGGCCGACCAGGAGCAGGGTCGGACCGAAGCCGAGCAGCAGCCGCTCCAGCAGCGACGGGCCCGGCGGCGGCTCCGCCCTGACCTCGACGTTGTGCTCGGTCAGCAGCTCCCACAAGTTGTCGTTGGCCGCAAACTCGGGCCGGCGGGTGCTGAACCGGGTCACCTCCTGCTCCTGGCCATCCACGGGAACGCGGACCGGGTTCTTGAACTGGCCGTCGATGGCGTCCTCGATCCCGGTCACCGAGGCGACGTTGCCCGCCTCGACCTGGGCCCGGAACAGCGTGTAGGGCACCTCGGTACGGTCGGGGGGCCGGACCAGCAGCGCCGACAGCACCAAGTTGAGCACCAACAGCCCGAGCAGGAACATCCAGAACCGGGGCCCGAACAGGCGCGGCCGCTGCGGCGGGGTCTGGCCGCCGTCCCGCCGGGCGCCCTCCACCCGCCACGGCACCCGGTCGGCGGCCTGGGACGGCGTCCCCCTGTCCGGCCGTTCCGGGCTCCCGGCGCTGGCCCTGCCGTCCCGCCTGTCCCGCTGGGTGTCGGCCATCACCAAACCTCCTGCTCACCCGCGCAAAGAGTATGGCCGGTGCCACCGGGCCGAATCCACTCCGGTCTGCCGTGCTGGGTCGCGGCCACGGTCGCGCCCGTGGAATCCCCGGGTCTCAGGCGTGCCAATGGTCCGGAGCATCGGCTCGGGTGATCGCAGCGCCAGCGCAGGAACGCCATCTAGTCCGTGCTGCCGCCAAGAGGATGATTTCGCGCCGACCGCGTCCGGGCCGGATCACCGCCGAAGGGTGTGGTGAGCGAGGTCTCGGTTTCGCCCCACCCAACGAGCGACGCCGGCGAGAGTTCCTCAGGACCGCCGTCGGCGGCATGACGTAGCTCCTTTCGAAGCGAGGCCACTCTCGGATTAGTCGCGCCCCACGCGCCACGGCAAGCGGCGTAGTTCCGCAGCAAGAGCGTGGACTCCAGATTCTCCAAAGCGACGCGCCCACAACTTGAGCCAGTCCTCGTCGTCCAGGAAGAACTTCCAATCGCTAATGACCCCATGCCTCACAAACAGAAACGGCACGGGCGACCTAAATGGTCGGAAGCTCGAGTTGTAGATCGCAGTCCCCTCATGGCCTTCGTAGAACGGCCCGAACACGATCCCATCCTCCACATACGACGGAACCGCAAGATGCTGTAGGACGTCGTCAAAGACGCCTTGCGCACGATCAGCCGACAAGTCGGTGAAAACAACGACGATTACCTTGTACTTGGCGTCGTCGCCGTCAGTAGGTTGAGCGTCCAGGAACAGTCGCTGGTAGCCGTTTATAAGCTCGACAACATCTGGCACGTCCCGGTCGGCGATCTGCTCTGGAGCAAGCCAAAGTGTCTTACGTTCCAAGGCCTCAGGCACGAAGGGACAGACGGGCCCAGCGCGGCCGAGATCCTGCTGAGGCTTGATCACGTACGTCCTGATCCAGTTTGCGACGGCGTGAAGCGCATCTAGATCGCTTTCCGCGAGCTCGCTCGTCCTTCCGACGTCCTCGAGATCCTCGAGGAGGAAGAGATTGGTGGTCTGTGCTGGCATGCAACCTCCTCCTGAAGCGAGGCGAAGACAATGGTGTCATTGGCGGAGTGTGCTGAAGGCCGCTCGGATCTCTTCGGCGAAGAGGTCGGGCTCTTCCCAGGCGGCGAAGTGGCCGCCCTTGTCGGCCTGGTTGAAGTAGGTGAGGTTGGGGTAGGACCGCTGGACCCAGCTGCGCGGGGCCCGGAAGATCTCGCCGGGGAAGGTGGTGAAGCCGACCGGCAGCGAGACCTCCGGTGGCGGCTGGCCGCCGGCAAGGGCCTGGGCTCGTCCCAGTTCCCAGTACCAGCGGGCCGCCGACGCCCCGGTCCCGGTCAGCCAGTACAGGGTGAGGTTGTCGAGGATGTGGTCGCGGGTGAGGTTGCCCGACGGCTGGTCGTCGAGAAAGGCCCGCGAGATCTTGTTGTAGCTGTCGGTGTCGTGGTCCAGCAGCCACGCGGCCAGGGCGAGGGGGGAATCGAGCAGGGCGTAGCCGATCGTCTGGGGCCGGGTGCTCTGCTCCAGGAAGTAGCCGAAGCCGCTGGTGGTGAAGGTGTTGATCGCGTCCAGGGCCGCCCGTTCCTCCTCGGTGTCCCCCGGCGGCGGGGTCGGGGCCCCCAGCGTCGTCACCAGCAAGGTCATGTGGATGCCAACCAGCCCCTGGGGGGCCTGGCGGCCCATCACGTCGGTGACGATGGCGCCCAGGTCGCCCCCCTGGGCGACGTAGCGGCCATAGCCGAGGCGGCCCATCAGCTCGGCCCAGGCCCGGGCGGTGCGGCCGGGGTCCCAGCCGA
>DATABK010000759.1:0-5139 GCA_036259695.1 Actinomycetes bacterium
GGCGGGGGGGTCGCTGGAGGCGGTGATCCGGGAGGCCAGGGTGCCGAGCCGGTTCCTGCTGGCGGGTGTGGTTGGGCTGACGGTGGTGCTCTTCCTGCTGCTTATGCGGGTCGGGCCCGGTTCCGGTGCGGCGGCCGGGCCGGGTCCGGCCCCGCCGCAACGACCGGGCCGGCTCTGGCGGCTGGGGGGTGCGGCGCTGGCCGGGGGGCTGGTGGCGCTCGACCCGCTGCTGGTCCAGAGCGGGCGGTCGGCGACCGGGACGGCGCTGGCCGTGCTGCTGTCGGTGGCCACGGTGGCCATGGCCTGGGCGGTGCCGGCGCGGCCGGTCCTGCGGTGGCTGCCGCTGGTGGCCGCCGGCGGGGGGCTGGCGCTGCTGGTGAGCCCGCTGGCCCTGGCGGTGGTGGCCGTTCCCGTGGTCGCCGAGCTGCTCCAGGGCCGGTACCGGCAGGCCTGGAAGGACATGGCCGCCCTCGGGCTGGCCATCGGCCTCTGGCTGCTCCTGCCGGTGTGGGTGGCCGGCCAGGACCTGGGCGCCGGGCAGGCCGGGTGGCTGCTCGGCCGGCCCTCGGGGCGGGAGCCGGTGGCCGCGTCGGTGGCCGGCGCGCCGCTCACCTGGCTGCTGGTCGCAGCCGGCCTGGCCGCCGCCATCCTGACCTGGCGCCACCGGTCCGGCGCCAGGTCGGATGCCGGCCCCGAGGGGGCCCGGCTGCTCGCCTGGGCGGCCACCTCGGCGGTCGGGGCCCTTGGGGCGATCGCCCTCGGCTACCCGGCCGAGCAGGCCGTGGCGTTCGCCGTGCCGGCCGCGGCCGTCTCGGTGGCCATGGCCGCGGTGACGCTGGTCACGGAGGGCGGCGCCCCGCAGCCCGCCGGCGTGCCCCCCCGGTGGATCGGGGCCGCAACCGGGATCGTGCTCGTGGGGCTGCTCGCGGCCCAGGCGGTCGACTGGGCCGGCCGGTACGGCAAGCCGGCCGACGACGGCCTGGGGCGCCTGGTGGCCACGGTCGGCGCCGAGGTGCCGTCGTGCTCGGCGGTCAACGCCAGCGGCCCCGACGACCGGGCCCGGCTGCTGGCCGCCGGCGTCACCGTGACCGAGTTCTCCAACGGGCCGGCCGCCCACGCCGCCGGCGTCCGCTACTTCGTCCTGACCGGCGGGGCCCAGGGCGCCATGTCCCCGTCGCTGGCCGCCTGGGTCCGTCAGCACGGGACCAGGCTGGCCGCCCACCCATCCCGCAGCCTCTCCGGGGTGGAGCTGTGGCGCGTCGAGGCCGCCCCGCTCGACCCGGTCGCCGACCTCATCCCCCTGCCCGACGGCGTGTTCTCCAACACCACCGGCTCGGCCTGCGGGGGCTACCGGGTCGTGGACAGCCAGGTCGGGGCGTTCCACACCGCCTACCGGTCGGTCGGCGGCAAGGCCGTCCTGGGCCGCCCGCTCGGGTCGGTCTGGACCAGCGACGGCCCGGCCCTCCAGGCGTTCGACACCATGGTCCTTGGCGCGGTCGCGACGGCCAGCGGCCCGCCGGCCGTTCGGCCCATCGAGCTGCCGCCGCTGCTGGCCAAGCTGGACGTCGAGGCGGTGGCCGACGCCGACATCCCGCTGCCCTCGACCCGGCCGCCGGTCACCAACCGGCAGGCCCGGGCCCTGCTCCGCGACGAGCTGATCGGCCGCGCCTACCTGGGCACCGACCCGGCGACGGCGACCGAAGAGGACTTCCGGCGGGCCCGCGACCGCTTCGGCCGGCCCCTCGGCCTGCCCCAGATGATGCCCGACGGGGCCATCCGCCAGCCGTTCGAGCGGGTGGTGCTGGAACTGCCGGCCGACGGCGGCCCGGTCCGGCCGGCTGCCCTCGGCCGCCTGGCCGTGAAGCTCGGCCTGGTGCCGAGGCAGGCCATGCGGCCCGAGCCGGTGCCTGGCCTGCCCACCCGGCCGGCCGAGACCCGGCTCGACCCGGCCCCGCTCCTGCGGCTGGTCGGCGGGGCACTGGTCCTGCTGCTCCTGGCCGCCGGGGCCGGGGCCGTGCTCGCCGGGCGGTCCCGGGCCGCCCGCGCCGGATAGTCCGCGGAGGGCACCCAAGGAACCACCCGCTCGGGCTGTTGACGTGCCGGAGCCACCTCCGTACGCTCAGTGCTCGAAGAGCAACGGCGCTCGCCCCAGGCGGCGCCGTTTTCGTGTCCCTGGACATCGTTGTCCAAGCTCGGCTCCTGGCGCCTGCCACCGCAGTTGCTTTCCGGAGGCGAGATGACGGACCACCTCCTGCCAGGCACCGGCCGCAGCCGCCGGGTCCTGTACGACAGGCGTCGCGACGAGCGCGACGCCTGCGGCATCGGCTTCGTGGCCGACGTGCACGGCCGCCCCAGCCGGGCCATCCTCGACGCCGCCCTGAGCGGGCTGGAGCGCCTCCGGCACCGGGGCGCGGTCGCCGCCGACGCGCGCACCGGCGACGGCGCCGGCGTGCTGCTCCCGCTGCCCGAGGCGTTCTTCGCCGATCCCGGGGCCGGACGGTCCGCCGGCCGGCTCGGGGTGGCCATGGCCTTCCTCTCCCGCGACCCCGAGGAGGCCAAGGAGGCCCGCCGGGTGGTCGAGCAGGCGCTGGTCGCCGAGGGGCTGGAGCTGCTCCGCTGGCGGCTGGTCCCGGTCCACCTGGCCGCCCTCGGCGACGTGGCCAGGGCGATCGTCCCCGCCATCGAGCAGGCCATCTTCCGGGTCACCGGCGATGCCGAGGACGGAGGCCCCGGGGACGAGGAGGAGGCCGAGCGGCGCTGCTTCCGGGCCGGGCGGCGGGCCGCCCTGGCCGCCAGGCAGGCCCAGGTCGGCCTCTACCTGGCCTCGTGCTCGACCCGGACGGTGACCTACAAGGCGCTGTGCGCGGCCGACCAGCTCGCCGCCTTCTATCCCGACCTGGCCGATCCGGCCTTGGAGGTCGCCTTTGCCGTCTTCCATCAGCGCTACTCGACCAACACCGCGCCCTCCTGGGAGCGAGCCCAGCCGTTCCGCTTCCTCTGCCACAACGGCGAGATCAACACCATCGACGGCAACGTGGCCTGGATGCGGGCCCGGGAGGGGCACCTGGGCGCCGGTGAGCTGGACGAGCAGCTGGTGCGGCCGGTGCTCGACCCCGACGGCTCCGACTCGGCCAAGCTCGACAACGCGGTGGAGCTGCTGGTCAGGGGCGGCCGTGACCTCCGCCACGCCATGGCCATGCTGGTCCCGGCGGTCGAGCCCCAACCAGGGGACGACCGCCAGGACCTGCGCGACTTCTACCGCTACCACGCCTGCCTGACCGAGCCGTGGGACGGCCCGGCCGGCCTCGTCTTCACCGACGGCCGCCTGGTCGGGGCCGCCCTGGACCGTAACGGGCTGCGGCCGATGCGCTGGGAGGCGACCGAGGACGGCCTGGTCGTCTGCGCGTCGGAGGCCGGCCCGGTCGACACCTCCGGCCGCGGCCGGATACGGCGAGGACGGCTCGGGCCAGGGCAGATGCTGTGTGTCGACCCCGAGCGAGGGCTGCTCACCGACGACCAGATCAAGGGCGAGCTGGCCGCCAGCCGCCCCTGGAGCGCCTGGGTGGCCGAGCACCTCCGCAAGGTCGACGCCGGCGGGCCGGTCGATCCGCCTGCCGACGACCGCCGGGCCGTGGCCGCCCAGGCCACCTTCGGCTTCACCCGCGAGCTCATCACAGGAGTGCTCCGGCCGATGGCCACCGCCGGCAAGGAGCCGACGGCCTCCATGGGCGACGACACGCCCCCGGCCGTGCTCGGGGTCACCACCCGCCCGGTCGGCCACTTCCTGCGCCAGCGGTTCGCCCAGGTCACCAACCCGCCCATCGACCACCTGCGCGAGCGCCACGTGCTGTCGGCCAGGACCCTGCTCGGCTGCCGCCACTCCCTGCTCGATGAGGAGCCGGAGGCGGCCCGGATGCTCGAGCTGGACGGCTTCCTGCTCACCCCCGAAGGGCTGGAGGCTCTCAAGGGCCCAGGCATGGGGTTGGGCGCCCGGGTGCTGGACGCCACCTGGCCGGCGGACGAGGGCCCGGGCGGGCTCCGGGCCGCCTGCCTGCGCCTCGGCGAGGAGGCGGCGGCGGCCGTGCGCGACGGCGCCTGCCTGCTGGTCATCTCCGACGGCGCCGCCGACGACCCGGAGGGGTCCGGGGAACCCCGAAGGGGTGCCCCGGTGTATCGATCCGCCTCCGCCGTGCCCGTCCCGTCGCTGCTGGCCGTCGGGGCGGTGCAGCAGCGGCTGCTCCGCGACGGCCTGGCCACCAGGACCAGCGTGGTCGCCGACACCGGGGAGCCGGTCGACTCCCACCAGGCGGCCGCCCTGCTCGGCTACGGGGCCGACGCCATCTGCCCCCGCCTCACCCTGGCCACGGCGGCCTCCCTCGCCCAGGACCCCACCTCCGGCCAGGACCGCTACCGTGAGGCCCTCACCGAGGGCGTGTTCAAGGTCATGTCGAAGATGGGCATCTCGGTGCTGGACGCCTACCGGGGAGCCCAGATCTTCGAGGCCGTCGGCCTGGACGACGAGGTCGTCGACCTCTGCTTCGCCGGCACCCCGTCCCCGCTGGGCGGGATCGGCCTGGACGACCTGGCCACCGACGCCCTGGAGCGCCACCGGGCCGGCCAGGCCGAGGTGGCCCGGCTGGAGAACCCCGGCTGGTTCAAGCACCGGCCCGGCGGCGAGTACCACGCCACCAACCCCGAGGTCATGCAGGCCCTGCACTTCACCGTGCGTGAGGGGGCCGAGATGAAGGGGTCCAAGCGGGGCGCCCACCTGCTCCAGCAGGCGGTCACGGGAGGCGGGTTCGAGCGCTACCGGCACTTCGCCAGCCTGGTCAACGAGCGCACCCCGGCGGCCCTGCGCGACCTGCTGGAGACCTGCCCGGCCGGTCCGCCGGTGCCCCTGGACGAGGTCGAGCCGGCGGCCGACATCCTGGCCCGGTTCTCGACCGCGGCCATGAGCCTGGGGTCGCTGTCCCCCGAGGCCCACGAGACCCTGGCCATCGCCCTCAACCGGGTCGGCGGCCGCTCCAACTGCGGCGAGGGCGGCGAGGACCCGGCCCGCTTCGGCACCGAGAAGAGCTCGGCCATCAAGCAGGTCGCCTCTGGCCGCTTCGGGGTCACCCCGGCGTACCTGGCCAACGC
>DATABK010000760.1:0-10821 GCA_036259695.1 Actinomycetes bacterium
AGGAGGCGGTCCAGGGGGCCGTGACCGCCGCCGTCGAGGGCACGGGCCGGCTCGACGTGCTGGTCAACGTGGCCGGTGGGCAGCAGTTCACCGCGTATGTCGCCGACACCAGGACCGAGGGCTGGGACAAGGTGCTCGGCCTCAACCTGCGCTCGGTGTTCGTAGGCTGCAAGGCGGCCATGGCCCACCTGCCGCCGGGCGGGTCGATCGTGAACGTGGCCAGCATCGCCGGGCTCACGGCCAGCCCCGGGCTGGCCGCCTACGGGGCGGCCAAGGCGGGCGTGATCGCCCTCACCCGGACCCTGGCCGTCGAGGCCGCCCCCCACGGGGTGCGGGTCAACTGCCTGGCCCCCGGCTGGGTCCGCACCGAGCTGACCCGCCGGATGTGGTCCGACCCCGAGACCAGCCGGGCCCTGGTCGCCCAGGTCCCGCTGGGCCGCTGGGCGGACGTCGAGGAGCTGGCCGGGCCGCTGCTGCTGCTCGCCTCCGACGCCGGCAGCTACATCACCGGCGCCACCCTGGTGGTCGACGGCGGGCTGCTGGCGTGAGGGTGGCCGATCGGACCTATGCTGAGCGGATGAGCGACTCGCTGCTGGACCGGGTGGCCCGGCTGCCGTTCGTCATTCCCGGCGACCCGGCCGGGGTGCCGGCCTCGGTGCTGCTCGCCCTGGCCCCGGTGGAGGGGGCCGACGACCTGGAGCTGGTCCTGGTCCGGCGGCCCGACCACCTGCGCCAGCACGCCGGCCAGGTCGGCCTGCCGGGAGGCGCGGTCGAGCCAGGGGACGCCGACGGGGTCGCGGCCGCCCTCCGCGAGGCTCAGGAGGAGGTCGGCCTCGACCCGGGCGGGGTCCGCGTGCTCGGCAGCCTCGACCGGGCCTACCTGACCGTGTCCGACTTCGACGTGCTGCCGGTGGTCGGGGTCTGGGACGGCCTGGCCCCGCTCGTCGCCAACCCGGAGGAGGTCGCCGGGATCCTGCGGCCGACCCTGCGCCAGCTGGCCGACCCGGCCAACCACGGGACCCTCCCGTTCAGCGCCATCGTCGGCGAGGAGGCGATGGTCGCCCGCGGCATCGCGACCGACCTCACCGGCCCCGTGTTCTGGGCCGACGGGGTCCTGGTCTGGGGGTTCACCGCCGGCCTGCTGGCCGGGTTCCTCGACTCCCTCGGCCTCCAGGCCCCACCGCTCCCCGCCTACTGGGGCCTCCGTCCCCAAGGAGCATCCGATGTCGATACCTGAGCCCGAGGCCGATTCCGCCCCGCCGGCGGCATCCAGCGGCGCCGGGACCCCGCTGGTCCTGCTGCACGCCTTCCCGCTCGACGGGCGGATGTGGGCCCCCCAGGTCGAGGCCCTGGCCGGGACCTACCAGGTGATCGTCCCCGACCTGCGGGGCTTCGGGGCGGCCAGGGACCAGGCGGTGGAGGAGGCGAGCATGGACCTGCTGGCCGACGACCTGCTCCGGCTCCTGGACGACCGCGGGCTGGACCGGGTGGTGCTCGGCGGGCTGTCCCTCGGGGGCTACGTCACCCTGGCCTTTCTGCGCCGCCACGCCGACCGGGTCAGCGGGCTCGTCCTGCTCGACACCAAGGCCACGGCCGACGGTGACCAGGCCAGGGAGGACCGGCTGAAGATGGCCGACCGGGCCCTGGCCGAGGGCACCGGCTTCGTGCCCGAGGTGATGCTGCCCAAGCTGCTCGGCGAGACCAGCCGCGAGCATCGGCCCGAGGTGGTCGAGAAGGTCACCGCTCTCATCCGCGAGCAGTCCCCCCAGGCCATCGCCGGCGCCCAGCGGGGCATGGCCGCCCGCGCCGCCACCACCGACCTGCTCGGCTCGATCAGTGTCCCGACCCTGGTCATCACCGGCGAGGAGGACACCGTCACCGGGCCCGAGATCGGCCGGGAGCTGGCCGCCGGCATCCCCGGCGCCCGGTTCCTGCTGGTCGAGGAGGCGGGGCACCTCTCCAACCTGGAGCAGCCGGAGATCGTGAACGAGGCCCTCCTCGACTTCCTTGCGCCGCTCTGGATCTGAGATGCTTGCGCCATGACAACTGGTCCGCCCATCTAGTACGCTCGGGCTAGTCGAGGCTCTGGTACCCCGCCCAGGGCCCAAGACGCGAGGGGGGCAGGGGAGGACCGGCTCCTGCCCCCCTCGCTTATTCTGGAGCCGTCGGCGATCCGCTCAGCCCCGGTGGCCGGTTCCCTCCTCGACCAACTCCACGAGGACGCCCTGCATGGACTTGGGGTGGAGGAAGGCGATGGTGGTGCCGCCGGAGCCGATGCGGGGGGCCGGGTCGATCACCTCGAAGCCCTGGGCGCGCAGGTCGGTGAGGGCGGCGGGAACGTCGGGGACGGCGTAGCCGACGTGGTGGACGCCCTCGCCCCGCTTGGCCAGGAACTTGCCGACCGGGGTGTCGGGGGAGAGGGGGGCGACCAGCTGGACGTAGGCCTCGCCGGCGCGGAGCAGCAGCTCGTGGACGCCCTGCTCCTCGATCACCTCCTCGTGGGTGACCTCCAAGCCGAGCACCTGCTCGTACAGGGCGCGGGCGGCGGCCAGGTCGGCCACGGCGATGCCGACGTGGTCCAGGCGACCAAGTTGCACAGGTAGTCCTTTCAGGGCGGGCCGGCTCGGTTCGGGGGGGTTCGGGGGGGCGCTTGCGGCCCCCGCGATGGATCGAGCTCCAGCATCCAGTCGGTGGCCGTGTGGTCGAGGGCCCAGCCGGCCGCGGCGGCGGCCCGGTCGGCCGAACCGCCGGCCGCGGTGAACAGCCACAGCGGCCGCCCGGCGGGGACCAGCCCGGCGGCCAGCTCCAGCACCCGCCGGCCCACCCCCCGCCCCTGGGCGGCCCCGCGCACGGCGAAGTGGCACAGCTGGGTGGTGGTCCCGGAGTCGAACAGCAGCAGCACCCCGCCCCCGTCGGCGGTCCGGAAGGGCCGGCTGCGGGGGTCGTGGAAGCGGCGCCGGTACGCCTCCTCGCGCCCGTCGGTCTTGTCGTCGGCCCCCCAGGCGTCCCGCCAGACCTCGAGGAACTTGTCGAAGTCGCCGTCGCCCAGCTCCAGCAGCCCCGGCGCCCCCGACCCGGTGCCGGTGGTCAGCCGGTAGGCCTGGGTCTCGTGGTGGCGGTACCCGAGCCCGGCCAGGTCGTCGGCCAGCCCGGGCCGCGACGACGGCGAGGCGAGCACGTGCACGTAGTCTCGTCCGGCGGCCCGGAAGGCGGCCGCGGCCCCGGCGGCGTCGTAGGCGAGCCGGATCCCGAAGGCGAAGTTGTAGATGAACAGCGGGTCGATCGGGCAGGTCACGACCTTGCCCGCCGCGAGCTGGACCACGCCGCCGCCGCCGATGATGGACAGGTTCAGGTGGTTCTGCTCGCAGGCATGCACGAACCCGAGGCTCACGCGGGCCAGCCTACCCCCGGCGGTAGACTCGGACGAGGTCAGGTCGAAGGGGGACCAGTCATGTTCGAGCGAACCCAGCCGGTGATCTGTGCCGGGGCCAGGACGCCCATCGGGCGGTTCGGAGGGGCGCTGGCCGCAGTGCCCGCGGTGGAGCTGGGCGGCCACGCCGTCCGGGCCGCCCTGGCCAGGGCCGGGGTCGGCCCCGAGGCGGTCGAGCACGTGGTCATGGGCCACGTCCTCCAGGCCGGGCAGGGTCAGATCACGGCCAGGCAGGCCGCCGTCCGGGGCGGGATCCCGATGACCGTGCCCGCTCTCACCGTGAACAAGGTCTGCCTGTCGGGCCTGAACGCCATCGCCACCGCCGCCCAGTACGTCGAGCTCGGCCAGGCCGGGCTGGTCGTCGCCGGAGGCATGGAGTCGATGAGCAGCACCCCGTATGTGGTCCCCAAGGCCCGGTTCGGGGCCCGCATGGGCGACACCGAGCTGGTCGACGCGATGGTCCACGACGGGCTCTGGGACGCCTTCGACGACGCCCACATGGGCGGCCTGTCGGACGAGACCAACCGGCGCCTGGGGATCGACCGGGCCGCCCAGGACGAGTGGGCCGCCCGCTCCCACGAGCGCGCCGCCGAGGCGACCAAGAACGGGGTCCTGGGCGAGGAGATCGACCCGGTGGTGGTGGCCCAGCGCAAGGGCGACATCACCGTCGACCAGGACGAGGGCATCCGGCCCGGCACCACCGCCGAGTCCCTCGGCAGGCTCCGGCCGGCGTTCTCGCCCGACGGCACCATCACCGCCGGCAACGCCTCCCAGATCTCGGACGGGGCGGCCGCGGTGGTGGTCACCTCCCGGACGCGGGCGGCTGCCGACGGCCTGCCGGTGCTCGCCTCGGTGGTGGCCTACGGCACGGTGGCCGGGCCCGACACCAGCCTCCACTCCCAGCCGTCGCGGGCCATCGCCGACGCCTGCCGCCGGGCCGGGGTCGCACCCGCCGACCTCGACCTGGTCGAGATCAACGAGGCCTTCGCCGCCGTCGCCCTGCGCTCGACCCGGGAGCTGGAGCTGGACGAGGCCATCGTCAACGTCAACGGCGGCGCGGTCGCCCTCGGCCACCCGATCGGGGCCAGCGGCACCCGGGTGGTGCTCACCCTGGCCATGGAGCTGCGCCGCCGCGGCGGCGGGCTGGGCGCGGCCGCCCTGTGCGGCGGCGGCGGCCAGGGCGACGCCCTGCTCATCCGGGTCGAGGCTTGAGCCTCTCAGAGCTCCTGGAGCGGCTGAAGGCCGGGGACCAGCGGGCCGTGGCCCGGCTGATCTCCTGGGTGGAGGACGGCGACCGGGACCAGCTCCGGGACGCCGCCGAGGCCCTCAACCCGATCGCCGGCCGGGCCCAGGTGATCGGGCTCACCGGGTCGCCCGGGGTCGGCAAGTCGACCCTGGCCGCCGCCCTGGTCGGCGCCTACCGCGCCCAGGGGCTGACCGTCGGGGTGCTGGCCGTCGACCCCTCCTCGCCGTTCACCGGCGGGGCCCTGCTCGGCGACCGGGTCCGGATGCAGCGCCACGCCCTGGACGAGGGCGTCTACATCCGCTCGATGGCCACCCGCGGCCACCTGGGCGGCCTGGCCTGGGCGACCCCGCAGGCGGTGCGGGTCCTGGACGCCGCCGGCTGCGACGTCGTCCTGGTCGAGACGGTCGGGGTCGGCCAGGCCGAGGTCGAGGTGGCCGGGCTGGCCGACACCACCCTGGTCGCCCTGGCCCCCGGCTTCGGCGACGCCGTGCAGGTCGCCAAGGCCGGCATCCTGGAGGTGGCCGACATCTTCGTGGTCAACAAGGCCGACCGCGACGGCGCCGAGGTGGTCGCCCGCGACCTGCGCCAGATGCTCCACCTGGGCGAGGCCACCCCCTGGCAGATCCCGGTCGTCCTGACCGTCGCCGAGCGCGGCGACGGGGTCGCCCAGCTGGTCGAGGCCATCACCGCCCACCGGGCCCACCTGGCGGCCGGCGGCGAGCTGGAACGCCGTCGCCGCCACCGGGCCGCCCGCGAGATCGAGGAGGTCGCCCTGGCCGACCTCCGCACCGAGCTTGGCGAGCTCGGCCACGGCGAAGCCCTCGACACCCTGGCCGACCAGGTCGCCGCCGGCAAGCTCGGCCCGTACAGCGCCGCCGACCAGCTCCTGGCCGGGGTCAGAGGCCGCCGCTGAGCTGAGCCGCCCGCCGCCCGGCCTCGGCGGGGGAGAGCACCTCGGGCCCGACCACCACCGCGGCCACCGCCTCCAGGGGCACGACCTCGAACCCCGGCCCTCCCAGCCGCCCGAACACCTCCGCGGGCACCAGCTTGACCGCCGTCGCCACCACCAGCGTCGGCACCCGCCCGGCCAGCTCCCGGGTCCCGGCGGCGTTGAGGAGCGCCTGCGGGCCGATCGCGTCCGCCCCCACCACCCCCAGGACAGGGGTTGTCGAGAACCCGGTCCCGACCTCGGCGAGGACCCGCTCCACCAGGGAACTGTGGGAGACGGTGGCCACCGCGCCCGGGGTGGTGGCCAGGCGCTCCCGGAGCCAGGTGGCGGCGGTGGTCACGGCGGCGTCGCCATCGGCCTGCAGCTGGCGGCGGAGGCCGGCCAGGGCCGACCGGGGATCGGGGCTGCGGGCGGCGGTGCCCAGGTGCCAGATGGGGGCCATGGCGGGCTGACCGGCGAGCAGGACGGCCACCGCCTCCTCGAGCAGGGTGGGGTCGGCGGCGGCCTCCAGCAGCCCGTCGACGGCCGTGGCGGCCACCTCCAGGGCGCCGCCCTGGCGGTCGTCGGCGGCGGCCAGCACCGCCGCGGGCAGGCTTCCATGGCGCATAGGTCGCGATAGGCTACGCCCGGCAGCTGTCTGGCGCCCCCCAGCGCCCCAACCTCGGAGCCGCAGTGAGCAGACGCCTCCTCATGGTCCTGGTCGCCCTTGGCGTGCTGGCGACGGGCGGCGGCGTGGCCGGCGGGCTGCTGCTGGCCCGCGACCCCGGCGGCGACCCGGCGGTGGCCGGGCCGACCACCATCCCGGAGACCACCGTCACCGCGACCTCCGAGCCGCCAACGTCCACCTCCTCGACGACCACGTCCACGTCGACCACCAGCACCACCACCAGCGTGAGCGTCCAGGCCCGGGTGGTGGAGCGGCTCGAGGACGGCGTGGTCGTCCGCTACCAGGCCTCCGAGCCGGTCTCGGCCGTGCTCCAGTGGGGCTTCGGGGGCCCCAGCGGGAACCAGCTCCAGTTCCCCGGCCCGGCCGCCGAGGGCACCATCAAGCTGGCCCTGGCCAGGACGACCCGCACGGTCTCGATGCGGGTGACCGGCCAGTCGGCCGACGGCCGCACCGGGACCAGCGGCACCCTGCGCGCCCGCCGCCTGGTCCGGCGGGTCGTGCTCGAAGTCCGGGAGCTCACCCTCGACATCCCCAACGGGACCGGCGGGATCGCCACCGGCTTCCGCGGCACGACCTTCACCCCCCTCGGCCCCGGGCTCAGCGGCCCGCAGGCCCGCTCCGAGCCGTACGCGTTCCCCTCGGGCCTGCTCGGCGCCGGGGAGCGCTCGGGCCCACTGGCGCTGCGGTTCTTCCACCAGGTCCAGCCCAACCCGACCCGGACCCGGGTCGTCAACCTGGCCGTCCCCTTCCCGCGGTCGGGCCAGTCGACCGTGAACCGGGACGTCTCCGCCATCGGGCTCACCGCCCACCTCCGGCTCCGGGTCACGGTGACGGTGTCATGACCGAGCGGCGGTACGCGCTGCAGCTCGACCCGGGCGAGGTCGAGCGCTACCGGATGATGGCCGCGCAGGCCCGGGCGGACGAGGCCGACCTCTGGGAGCTGGCCGGGATCGGGCCGGCCGCCTCGGTGGCCGACGTCGGCTGCGGGCCGGGAGCCATCCTGCCGGCGCTGTCGGACGCCGTCGGGCCTGGCGGCCGGGTCAAGGCCGTCGACGCCGACCCCGAGGCCGTGGCCGCCGCCTCGGCCCTGGTCGCCGCAGCCGGGCTCGGCAACGTCTCGGTGGCCCCGGGCCGGGCCGACCACACCGGCCTGGAGCCCGGATCCCTGACGTGGTCATGCTGCGCCACGTGCTCGCCCACAACGGCGGCGGCGAGGACGCGGTCGTCGCCCACCTGGCCACCCTGGTCCGCCCGGGCGGCTGCGTGTACCTGGTCGACGTCGACGGGACGGCCGTCCGGAGCCTGCCCGAGCACGCCGACCTGACCGATCTCGACGAGCGCTACGGGGCCTTCCGGGCCGCCCGGGGCGACGACAACCGGGCCGGCCTGCGGCTGGCCGACCGCCTGGCCCGGTCCGGCCTGGAACTGCTCGAGTTCCGCGGCCGCTACTTCATCGGCCAGCTCCCCCTGTGGAGGGGGCCGACGGCGGATCAGGCCGACGCCTACAATCGGAGCAACAGCCCGGCCACCCAGGAGGCCACCGTGCCCGACAACGACGCCGTGACCGGGGCCGACGCGCTCCGAGCACTCCGCCAACGGTGGCGGGAGCAGTACGCGGCCGGAAAGGAACGCGAGGCCGACTTCACCACCCTCTCGGGTGAGGAGGTCGCCCCCCTCTACGACCCGCTCGACCACCCCGACCGGGACGTGGCCGCGCAGATCGGCGTCCCCGGCCAGTACCCGTTCACCCGCGGCGTCTACCCGTCGATGTACCGCGGCCGGCCCTGGACCATCCGGCAGTTCTCGGGCTTCGGCAACGCCCGCGAGACCAACGAGCGTTACAAGTACCTGATCGGCCAGGGCGGCGGCGGGCTCTCGGTCGCCTTCGACATGCCGACCCTGATGGGCCGCGACTCCGACGACCCGCGCTCCCTGGGCGAGGTCGGCCACTGCGGGGTCGCGGTCGACTCGGTGGCCGACATGGAGATCCTGTTCGACGGTCTGCCCCTGGACCAGCTGACCACCTCGATGACCATCTCCGGCCCGGCGCCCATGCTGTTCGCCATGTACCTGGTCGCGGCCGAGCGCCAGGGGGCGTCCATCGCCGACCTCGACGGCACCCTCCAGACCGACATCTTCAAGGAGTACATCGCCCAGAAGGAGTGGCTGTTCCCGCCCGAGCCGCACCTGCGCCTGATCGGCGACCTGTTCGAGTTCTGCGCGGCCGAGGTGCCCAGGTACCATCCGGTGTCGGTCTCCGGCTACCACATCCGCGAGGCCGGGGCGACCGCCGCCCAGGAGCTGGCCTTCACCCTGGCCGACGGGTTCGCGTACGTCGAGCTGGGCCAGCGCCGCGGCCTTGACGTCGACGTGCTCGGTCCCCAGCTGTCGTTCTTCTTCGACGCCCACGTCGACTTCTTCGAGGAGATCGGCAAGTTCCGGGCGGCCAGGCGCATCTGGGCCCGGTGGATGCGCGAGCGCTACGGCGCCCGGACCGACAAGGCGATGCGGATGCGGTTCCACACCCAGACGGCCGGGGTGTCCCTCACCGCCCAGCAGCCCGACAACAACGTCGTCCGGACGGCCATCGAGGCCCTGTCGGCGGTGCTCGGCGGCACCCAGTCGCTGCACACCAACGCCCTCGACGAGGTGTTCGCCCTGCCCACCGAGCGGGCGGCGGCGATCGCGCTCCGGACCCAGCAGGTGATCGCCTCCGAGACCGGGGTCGCCAACGTCATCGACCCCCTCGGCGGTTCCTGGTACGTCGAGCACATGACCGACCTGATGGAGCAGCGGGCCGAGGAGATCTTCGCCCAGATCGACCGCTTCGGTGAGGGCCGGATGCTGGAGGGCGTGCTCGCCGGCATCGAGCGGGGCTGGTTCCAGCAGCAGATGGCCGACGCCGCCTTCCGCTACCAGCAGCAGCTGGAGAAGGGCGAGAAGATCATCGTCGGCGTCAACAAGTACGTCACCGAGGACGAGACGCCGCTGGAGATCCTGCGCATCTCGGCCGAGGTCGAGCGCGAGCAGCGGGCCGAGCTGGCCCGCCGCCGTGCCGCCCGCGACCAGGACGCGGTCGAGAAGGCCCTTGGCGGCCTGACGGCGGCGGCCGGCACCGACGACAACCTCATTCCCCGGCTGGTCGAGGCAGCCCGGGTCGAGGCCACCGTCGGCGAGATGGCCGCCGCCCTCAGGGAGGTCTGGGGCGAGTACACCGAGCCGCCGAGGTTCTGAGGGGCCCGGTGCACCTGTCCGCTCTCAGGTCAGGACGACGCTGTTGACCCCGCCGGCCCCGTTGTCGACGTACTCGTGGGCGGCGTCGTCGTCCAGCCACTGGCCGTTCTCGTCCAGGTACTTGAAGGCGAAGCGCTGGGACACGGGAAGGGTCACGCTGACGCTCTTGGTGCCGTTGCTGCGCGGCTTGAGGGGGTGGACGAAGGGGTCCCAGCCGTTGAAGTCGCCGACCACCGACACCTTGCCGGCCGTCGACTCCTTGGGGAGGACGAAGTTGACCTTGACCTTGTCGCTGCCCTTCACCGGGGTCTGCTTGATCACGTGCCGAGCTCCTTGCTGGTCGATGCCTGACATAGCTCGACCGAGCCGCAACGATGCGTCCTTTCGGACACACGGGCAGACCCGGTCGTTGCCCACTGTAGACCATGTCGTGCCGGCGGGCGGAGGTCTTGAGTGGCGATCCTGGTGACCGGCGCGGCCGGCCTGGTCGGCCGGGCCGCGGTGGCGGCGCTCCTACGCCAGGGCGTCGAGCACGTCCGGGCCGTGGTCCGCGAGCCTGCCCAGGTCGGCGACCTGCGCCGCCTCGGAGCCAAGGTCGCCCTGCTCGACGCGACCGACCCCGACGGCCTGGCCGCGGCCATGGACGGGGTGTTCACCGCCTGCTCACTGACCGGCAGCCTGTGGCCCCGCCCGGGTGAGGACCCGTACGCCTCGGTGGTCGAGCCGGCCCGGGTGTTCCTGGCCGCCGCCACGCAGCGCGGGGTCCGCCGGGTGGTCATCTGCTCCCCGGCCGCCGTCGCCACCCCCGCCGCCAAGGCCAACCCCCACCTCGCCGCCAAGGCCGAGGTCGAGCGCATGGTCGCCGCCTCCGGCCTGGAGCACGCCATCCTGCGCTGCACCCACGTGCTGGGTCCCGGCAGCCGCCTGTTCGCGCTGCTGAACGGGGCCACCCCGCCGGGGCGTGGCCCGGCCCTCGTGCCGGGGGACGGCCGCCAGCGGGTCGCCCCCGTCTGGGTCGGCGACGTGGCCGACGCCATCGCCCTTGCCGACGACGCCGTCGAGTTGGCGGCCACAACCTGGTCCCTGGCCGGCCCGGCCCAGCTCACCTTCGACGACCTGGTCGACGCCGTCCACGGCGGCCGGGTCGCCAAGCGCCACCTCGAGCCTCCGGGCCAGGCCGGGCCGGGGTTGAGCGAGGTCCAGGTGGGCTTGCTGGCCGCCGACTCCCTTGGGGACCCGGCCCTTCCAGCTCCGCCCGGGCTGATCCCCACCCCGCTGGCCGAGGCCCTGGCCTG
>DATABK010000761.1:0-1863 GCA_036259695.1 Actinomycetes bacterium
GATCGGTTGCATCCTGGCAGCTTTCCGGGCCGGCCAGACCCCGAAGAAGACCCCGACGGCCACGCTGACCCCGAAGGCCAGCGCGACCGACCAGCCGGTGATGGCCGCCGGGATGGGCGAGAACCGCCCGACCAGCAGGGCGGCGCCGATCCCGAGCAGGATGCCGAGGACCCCGCCGCTGACCGTCAGGGCCACCGCCTCGAGCAGGAACTGGCGCAGCACGTCGCGGGTGCGGGCCCCGACGGCCTTGCGCAGCCCGATCTCCCGGGTCCGCTCGGACACGCTGACCAGCATGATGTTCATCACCCCGACCCCGCCGACGACCAGTGAGATGCCGGCGATCGAGGCCAGCACCAGGGTGAGGATGCCGAGGATGCGGCCGACCACGCCGAGGATGTCCTCCTGGGTGAGGACCTGGTACTCCTGCTCGGGATGGGCCCTGGTCACGACGTCGCGGATGATGGCCTGCTCCTCGTCGATCTGCTCGGTGCTCGGCGCCTTGACCGCGATCCCGTCGACCCGGCTGATCCCGAACAGGCGCTGGGCGGCGGTCACGGGCACGAACAGCTCGGCGTCGCGGGCCACCCCGAAGGCGGTCCCGACCCGGCTCATGACACCGATGACCCGGAAGCGGACCCCGCCGACGGTGATCGACTTGCCGACCGGGTCGCGGTCGGGGAACAGGGTGTCGGCCGGGTCGGCGCCGAGCACGGCCACCCGGCGGCGGGTCTCGACGTCGGCGGCGGTGAAGAACGCCCCCCGGGACAGGGTCCGGTCGAACACCAGCGGGATGGTCTCGTTGGTCCCGTTGACGTTGACGGTGGCCCGGCGGCTCCCCACCCGGGCGATCTCGCCCGAGGCCACCGTGGCCGCGACCCGGCGGGGGTCGCCGATGGCGTCGCCGATGCGGCGGACGTCCTCCAGGCCGAGGCGGGACACGCTCGGGGCCGAGCCGAACGACAGGTTGCCGGGGGCCACGAACAGGATGTTGGAGCCGAGCGACTCGACCCCCGAGGTGACCTCGTCGCGGGCCCCCGAGCCGATGGCCACCAGCAGGACCACGCTGGCCACGCCGATCACCACCCCGAGCATGGTCAGCCCGGAGCGGAGCTTGTTGGCCCGCAGCGCCTCCCAGGCCACCCGGATCGCCTCGCCGAGCCTCATCTTGCCGGCTCCTTCTCGTCGACCAGGCGGCCGTCGCGGAGGGTGACCCGGCGGCGGAAGCGGGCCGCCACCCCCGGGTCGTGGGTGACCACGACCACGGCCACCCCGCGGTCGGCGTGGAGGCGGGCCAGCAGCTCCAGCACCTCCTGGCCCGAGCGCGAGTCGAGGTTGCCGGTGGGCTCGTCGGCCAGCAGCATGGCCGGCTCGGTGACCAGGGCGCGGGCGATGGCCACCCGCTGCTGCTCGCCCCCGGACAGCTGGGAGGGCCGGTGCTGGAGCCGGTGCCCGAGCCCGACCGACTGGAGGGCGTCCGTGGCCAGCCGCCGGCGCTCGCCCCGGCCGAGCCCCCGGTAGACCAGTGGCAGGCCGACGTTGGCCACGGCCGGGGTCCGGGCCAGCAGCTGGAAGCTTTGGAAGACGAAGCCGACGACCCGGTTGCGGACCGCGGCCAGCTCGTCCTCGGACAGCCCGGTGACGTCGCGCCCGTCGAACCGCATCGTCCCCGAGGTCGGCCGGTCGAGCCCGCCGAGCAGGCCGAGCAGGGTCGACTTGCCCGACCCGCTCGGCCCCATGATGGCCACCGAGTCGCCCCGCTCCACCACCAGGTCGACCCCGTCGAGGGCCCGGACCTCGACCCCGTCCAGGCGGTAGACCTTGGACACGCCGACGGCCTCGACGAGGGGGGGGGGGGGGGGGGGG
>DATABK010000762.1:0-3677 GCA_036259695.1 Actinomycetes bacterium
TCGTCGGCAACCAGCCGCTGCACCTGGCCGGGGTGCTGGACATCAACGCCTCGGTCAAGGGCGCCCGCTTCGTGCGGTTCTGCGACGCCTTCAACATCCCCATCATCAGCTTCGTCGACGTGCCCGGGTTCATGCCCGGCACCAGCCAGGAGTGGGGCGGCATCATCCGCCACGGGGCCAAGCTGCTGTACGCCTACGCCGAGGCGACCGTGCCCAAGCTGACCGTGATCACCCGCAAGGCCTACGGCGGGGCCTACGACGTGATGGCCTCCAAGCCGCTCAAGGCCGACATCAACTTCGCCTGGCCGACGGCCGAGATCGCCGTCATGGGCCCCCAGGGCGCGGTCAACATCATCTTCCGCAAGGAGATCGAGAAGGCCGAGGACCCGGTGGCCCGCCGCGACGAGCTGGTGGCCGAGTACGCCGAGCGCTTCGCCAACCCATACATCGCCGCCGAGCGGGGCTACATCGACGAGGTGATCGAGCCCCAGGTGACCCGGCCCCGGCTCATCCAGGCCCTGGAGATGTGCGTGACCAAGCGCGAGGTCCGCCCGCCCCGCAAGCACGGGAACATCCCCCTGTGAACGACCCCCGGCCCGGCGACATCCTGGTCCTGCACACCCCTGACGGGCTGCGGTTCCAGCTGGTCAAGGGTGTGCCCGAGGGGGACGAGGCCGAGGTCCTGGCCCTGGCCATCGACCGGGTCGAGGCCTGGGACAAGAGCCAGGAGCTGGGCCCCTGGGTCAGCAACCTTCGCCCAGGCATCGGGGCCAGGGCCTATCCGGCCGGGGGCCGCTGGGGGGCCAGCCTGCGCTCGACCTGGGGCCGCGACCTGTAGCCGTCGGCCGGGTCAGGCGCCGACCGCGCCCCGTTCCCAGGCGGCCAGGGCGTTGCGGTAGCGGAGCTGGTCGACCCGGGGGTCGCTGCGGCGGACGTGCTCGCGCCGGTCGTTCTCGGACAGGCCGCCCCAGGTGCCGTACGGCTCCCTGGTGGCGAGCGCGTAGGCGGCGCACAGCTCCCGCACACTGCAGGTCCCGCAGACCTGTTTGGCGGCCGCCTCCCGGCGCTCCTTGCGCGGCCCCCGCTCCCCCTCGGGCGAGTAGAACAGGGTGGTGTCGACCTGCCGGCAGGCGGCCTCCATGTGCCAGGTCCAGAACTCCTGGAGCGTCGACGGCCAGGCGATGACGGGGGGTTCGGGGGACTTCTGCCGAGTCCCCCGGATGACGGGGACTTCGCTCAAGGTGGCTCCGCTTCCTTCCGCTGCGTCTGCGTGTGCGTGTGCGCGTCCGTTGGAACCTTCGCCGCGCGCCAGGTTGCGGTTGCACAGGATGCCGATTCGGAAACCCTGTCCCGGGGTCGGGTTCCCTGCGCCGGTCGCGGCTGGGCTACGCTTGTCGGCGACGCCCGGTCGGGGTGTCCACCACCCTTGCGAGGAGGCAGCCGCGTGGAGAAGGTGCTGGTCGCCAACCGGGGCGAGATCGCCGTGCGCGTGCTGCGCGCCTGCCGCGAGCTCGGCCTGGTGGCGGTGGCGGTCTACTCCGACGCCGACCGCGACGCCCTCCACGTCGAGGTGGCCGACGAGGCCTGGCACATCGGCGAGACGACCCCGGCCAAGAGCTACCTGAACGTCGACGCCCTGATCGACGCGGCCCGCCGGGCCAAGGCCGACGCCGTCCACCCGGGCTACGGGTTCCTGGCCGAGAACGCCGCCTTCGCCCAGGCGGTGATGGACGCCGGGCTGCGCTGGGTCGGGCCCAAGCCGGCCGCGATCGCGGCCATGGGCGACAAGGTGTCGGCCCGCCGGATCGCCGAGCAGGCCAAGGCGCCGCTGGTCCCGGGGACGGGCGAGCCGCTGACCGGCCCCGAGGGGGCGCTGGCCTTCGCCGAGCGCCACGGCTACCCCCTGGCCCTCAAGGCCGCCTTCGGCGGCGGCGGCCGGGGCATGAAGGTCGTGCACGGGGCCGACGAGGTGGCCGCCGGGCTGGAGTCGGCCCGGCGCGAGTCCAAGGCCGCCTTCGGCCGCGACGAGATCTACGCCGAGCGCTACCTGGAGGCCCCGCGCCACGTCGAGGCCCAGGTCCTGGCCGACGGGCGCGGCGAGGTGGTGTTCCTGGGCGAGCGCGACTGCTCGCTCCAGCGACGCCACCAGAAGCTGATCGAGGAGGCGCCGGCCCCCGGCCTGCCCGAGGAGGTCCGGGTCGCCCTGGGCAAGGCGGCCTGCGACATCGCCCGGGCGGCCGACTACGAGAACGCCGGCACCATCGAGTTCCTCTACGAGCCGGCCACCCAGAAGTTCTACTTCCTGGAGATGAACACCCGGCTCCAGGTCGAGCACCCGGTCACCGAGCTGACCGCCGGCATCGACCTCGTCCAGGCCCAGCTCCGGGTGGCCGCCGGCGAGGGCATCCCGCCCGCCTACGACGGGGTCGTGGCCCGCGGCCACGCCATCGAGGTGCGGGTCAACGCCGAGGACCCGGGGGCCAGGTTCATGCCGGCACCGGGGCCGATCACCGGCTGGCGGGAGCCGTCCGGCCCCGGGGTGCGGGTCGACGCCGGGGTGCGGGCCGGCTTCACCGTCCCCCAGGCCTACGACTCCCTGCTGGCCAAGCTGATCGTCTGGGGCGAGGACCGCGACCAGGCCCGGCGGCGCATGCTGCGGGCGTTGGACGAGTTCCAGATCGAGGGCGTGCCCACCACCATCCCGTTCCACCGCCTGGCCATGCGCGACCCGGCATTCGTGGCCGGGGACGTCTCCACCGTCCTGGTCGAGGAGGGCATGGACCTGTCGTCGCTGGAGCCGGCCACGGTCGAGGGGACCGGCCAGCCGACGGCCAAGCCGCCGCCCCGGCGCCTCGTCATCGAGCTGGAGGGCAAGCGCTTCGACGTCGACCTGTTCCCCCAGGAGCCGGTCAAGGTGCCGGAGCGGATCCGCACCCCCCGCTCCCCCAAGGCCCTGGAGCGGGCCCGGGCCGAGTCCGGCGGGCCCGGCAAGGAGGTCGTCAAGACCCCCATGCAGGGCACGATCGTCAAGGTGCTGGTGGCCGAGGGCGACACCGTCAAGGCCGGCCAGACCCTGGTCGTGCTGGAGGCCATGAAGATGGAAAACCACGTCACCGCCCACCAGGCCGGGACCGTGGCCGGCCTGGAGGTCGCCGAGGGCCAGACGGTCCCGACCGGGGCCACCATCGCCATCATCGAGGCGACCTGAGGGCTCGTGGGGCCGCCGTCGGTCGCCGAATGGGCTCGGGCCAACCCGGCCGGCCGCGACGCCCTGCTCGCCCTGACCGAACGGGCGGTCGCCCTCCAGCCGGCCGCCGAGGCCGCCATCCAGCACTGCCGGCCCGGGCCGGAGCAGCCCGGCGGGCTCCAGGACGCCGCCGCGGCCCGTGACGCCTACCGGTCCCTGGCCGAGCACCTGCGGGCCCTCGGGCTGCATCACACTTCGGTCGCGGCCGAGGTGGCCGGGCTCCTCGAGCGGCACCTGGAGGCCCTCGAGGGGGCCCTTGGCGGCTCCGGGGCGGAAGGCCTCGGCCCGGCCGCCGGGCGGCTGGTCTCGGCCCGCGACCTGCTGCGGCGGACGGTGGCCATCGCCGGCCGCCCGGTGTCGGACGTCCCCGGCGTCTGACCGCTCGGGCGGCCCTCAGTCGCGGTCCGGCGGCGGCAGGGTCTTGTCGACC
>DATABK010000763.1:0-9135 GCA_036259695.1 Actinomycetes bacterium
GGTGGCGCCCACGGCCGGGTCGGTCCGGTGGGCGCCGCCGCGATCCGCGGTTCGTCCTGTCCCGACCCGCTCAGCGGCTGAGCCGCTGCCAGCGGCGGACGGCCAGGGGGAAGAAGACGGCCAGGATGACCAGCGGCCACACCACCGCCAGCAGCAGGGCGTGCTGGTCGGCCCAGGAGACGCCGCCGAGGCCGGGGTTGCCGAACAGCTCGCGGGTCGCGGTGATGGTGGCCGACACCGGGTTCCACTCGGCGGCCACGCCCAGCCAGCCCGGCATGGTCGCGGTCGGGGCGATGGCGTTGCTGAGGAAACCGAGCGGCCAGACCAGGACCTGGACCGCCGCCACCGCCTCGGGGTTCCGGACCACCAGGCCCAGGTAGACGCCGACCCAGATGAGCGCGAACCGCAGCAGCAGGAGCAGGCCGATCGCGGCCAGGGTCTCGGCGACGCTCCCGTGCCAGCGCCAGCCCACCAGCAGCCCGCAGGCCAGCAGCAGGGACAGGCCGAGGGCGGAGTTGAGCATGTCGGCGATGCCGCGGCCGGCGACCACGGCCGAGCGGGCCATGGGCATCGCCCGGAACCGGTCGGTGACGCCCCTGGCCACGTCGGTGCTCACGGCGATCATGGTCGCCTCGACGCCGAACAGCATGCTGAGGGCGAACATGCCCGGCAGCAGGAACTCCCGGTAGCTGCCGCCGCCGGGGACGGTCATGGCCCCGCCGAACAGGTAGCCGAACAGCAGCACGACCATGACCATGAAGAGCAGGTTCATGGCCAGGGTGGCCGGCTGGCGGATCCAGTGGGCCAGGTCGCGGCCGGTCACGGTCCAGGCGTCAGCCACCGACCAGCGCAGCCGCTGGGCGGCCGTCGCCGGCATGGGCGGGGTCTCGACAGTCGGCAGGTTCATGCCGTCACCTCCTGAGGGGCCCGGTCGGACGCCTCGGTGTCGTGGCCGGTGAGGTGGAGGAACACCTCGTCGAGGGTGGGGCGGCGCAGGGCGATGTCCTCGACGGCGATGCCGGCCGCGTCCAGCTCGCGGGCGATCTCGGTGAGCGCGGCCACGCGGTCGCGGACGGGCGCGCTGACCCGGCGGCTGTCGGGGTCGACCTCGGGCTCGGCCCCGGCGACCCGGCCGACCGTGGCCGCGGTGGCCGCCAGCTCGTCGGCCCGGGAGGCGACCACGTCGATCCGGTCGCCGCCCAGCCTGGACTTGAGCTCGCTTGGGGAGCCCTCGGCGATCACCCGGCCCTGGTCGATGACGGAGATCCGGTCCGCCAGCTGGTCGGCCTCGTCCAGGTACTGGGTGGTCAGGAGCACGGTGGTGCCGGTGGCGACCAGCGCCCGGACCGCCGCCCAGACCTCGTTGCGGCCCCGCGGGTCCAGGCCGGTGGTCGGCTCGTCCAGGAACAGCACCGGCGGGGCCAGGAGCAGGCTGGCCGCCAGGTCGAGGCGCCGCCGCATCCCGCCCGAGTACTGCTTCACCGGCTTGGCGCCGGTCCCGGCGAGCCCGAACCGCTCCAGCAGCTCGTCGGCCCGGCGCTGGGCCGCCCTGGCCCCCAGGTGGTGCAGCCGGCCGAACAGGACCAGGTTCTGGCGGCCGCTGAGCACCTCGTCGACGGCGGTGTGCTGGCCGAGCAGGCCGATGCGGTAGCGGACGTGGGCGGCCTGGCGGACCACGTCGTAGCCGGCCACCAGGGCCCGGCCGCCGTCCGGCCGGAGCAGGGTGGTCAGGATCCGCACGGCCGTGGTCTTGCCGGCCCCGTTGGGGCCGAGCAGGCCGCACACCGTGGCCTCGGGCACGGCCAGGTCGAAGCCGTCGAGGGCGCTGGCCTTGCCGTAGCGCTTGCGCAGCCCCTCGGCCAGGACGGGTAGCGTTTCCATCAGTCCTCCCGACTCGATACGAGATACACTGTACGGAGTTAGGGGCTACCATACCGTACGGCATACGGAGTTGCAAGGGTGACGACTGACTACAGCGGTTCCGGCGACCCGGCGCGAAGCCTGCAGCTGCTCTGGCGGGACACCAGGCACCCGACCCGGGGACCGCGGCCCGGCCTGAGCGTTGACAAGGTCGTGGCCGCGGCCGTCGAGCTGGCCGACGCGGAGGGGCTGGCCGCGCTGTCCATGCGCCGGGTCGCCGACCGGCTCGGGGTGGGCACGATGTCGCTCTACACCTATGTGCCCGGCAAGGCCGAGCTCCTCGACCTGATGCTGGACACGGTCCTGGCCGAGGAGGCCCGACCGGACGGCGCCGGGGGCTGGCGGGCCGGGCTGGAGCTGCGGGCCCGGGAGGACTGGGCGCTGTTCCACCGGCACCCGTGGATCCTCCAGATCACCCCGGGCCGGTCCCTGCTCGGGCCCAACGAGACCGACCTGTTCGAGGCCACCCTGCGGGTGGTCGACGGCATCGGTCTCAGCGGCACCGAGATGGTGCTGGTGGTCAACCTGGTCGCCGACTACACCAGGGGCGTCGCCGACACCGCGGTCGGGGCCGCCCAGGCCGAGCGGCGGACCGGCATGTCCGACGAGGAGTGGTGGAAGGCCAGGGAGCCGCTGTTCGACAGGTACTTCGACCCGGACCGGTTCCCCACCGTGACCCGGGTCGCCGCCTCGGGGGCGTTCGAGCAGCCGATCGGAGAGGGCCAGTACACCGTGGCCTGGGCCAGGGAGAGCTTCGAGTTCGGCCTGGGCCGGCTCCTGGACGGGATCGAGGCGTTCGTGGCCACCCGGCCCGCCGGGCCGGCGGGGCCCGACGGCGTCTAGCGGCCGCGGGTGTCCAGGGTGTGGAAGGCCTCGGCGTACTGGACTCCGGCCCCCTCGCCGATGGCCGCGTTCCAGGTCCGGACCCGGCGCTCCAGGTCGTCGTGGTCGCTGATCTGGCTGGCGTGGGCGCGCAGCGAGGCCAGCTTGGCTTCGATGGTGGCGGTCACCTCGACCAGCTCGTCGGGGGCGTCGGTGCCGAACAGCAGGACGGTGTGGGGTCGGTGGGCGGCCAGGCCCTCGGCGGCCAGCTCTTGGGCGTAGAGGGGGTCGCGGGCCGCGACCACGCCGTCGACGGTGAGGAACCCGGCCGCCCGGTGGTCGGGATGCAGCAGCGACCGGCGCCACGGGTCGTGGCCGAGGACCACGTCCGGCCGCACGACCCGGACCAGCCGGGCCACGGCCAGGCGCAGGGCCATGGTGACCTCGAGCTCGCCGTCGACCGCCCCCAGGAAGTGGACCGGGACTGCGGCTCCCAGGGCCCGGGCGGCCGCCTCGGCCTCGGACCGCCGCACCGCGGCCAGCTCGGCCGGGTCGGTCCGGGGGTCGGCGCTCCCCTTCTCTCCGGCGGTGAAGCAGGCCAGCTCCACGTGGACGCCCTGTCGCACCCAGGCGGCCAGGGTCCCGCCGGCCTGGAGCTCCACGTCGTCCGGATGGGCCCCGAGGGCCAGGGCCCGGCGGACGGCCAGCACTAGCCCATCTGCTCCAGCACCGGTTCCCGGACCAGGTCGCCGTAGATCTCCAGCAGTCGGGCGGCGGCCTGGTCCCAGCCGTGGACGCCGGCGAAGCGGGCGGCGGCGGCGCCCATGGCGGCCAGGCGGCGGGGGCTGGACAGCAGCTGGGCGACGGTCTCGGCCCAGCAGTCCGGCTGGTGGGTGCGGAGCAGGACCCCGGTGGTGCCGTCGCCGACGGCGTGGAGCAGGCCGCCGACCCCGGCCGCGACCACCGGGGTGCCGCAGGCCTGGGCCTCCAGGGCGACCAGCCCGAACGACTCCGACCAGGACGGCATCAGCACCAGGTCGGCCGCCCGGTAGATGGTGGCCAGGCGGTCGTGGGGCTGTGGGGAGAGGAACCGGACCCGGTCGGCGACCCCGTTGGCGGCGGCCAGCCGGGCCAGACGGGCCGGCTCGCCGCCGCCGTTGCCCGACGCCCCGCCGACCACCAGCAGCTCGACGTCCAGGTCGGGCCGGCGCCGGCACAGCTCGGCCAGGCTCAGCACGGCGACGTCGGGCGCCTTGAGCGGCTGGAGGCGGCCGACGAAGGCCAGCACCTGGCGGTGGGCGACCCCGAGGGCGGCCCTGGCCGCGGCCTTGTCGCCCGGGTGGAAGCGGCTCCGGTCGACCCCGTGGGGCACGATCTGGACCTTGGCCGGGGAGGCGCCGTAGAGCTCGACCAGCTGGCGGGCCTCGGCCGGGGTCGGGGCGAGCAGGCGGTCGGCGGTGGCCACGACCCGCTCCTCGCCGGCCAGCCGGGCCGGGGGCTCGGGGTGGTCGCCGTCGGCCAGGCTGAGGTTCTTGACCCGGCCAAGGGTGTGGAAGGAGTGGGCCACCGGGCTGTCCCAGCGCTCCCGGGCCAGCCGGGCCACCCAGCCCGACACCCAGTAGTGGCTGTGGAGCACGTCGTAGGGGCCATGGCGCTCGCCGGCCCGTAGCAGCGAGCAGAGGAACGCGCACAGGTAGCGGGGCAGGTGCTGCTTGGGGATGGGCTCCAGCGGCCCGGCCGGCAGGTGCAGCACCCTGACCCCGGGCTCGACCTCGACCACCGGTGGGTCGTCGGGGGAGGTCGCCCGGGTGTAGATGTCCGACTCGATGCCCGCCTTGGCCAGCTCCCCGGCCAGGGCGCGGACGGTGACGTTCATGCCCCCGGAGTCGCCGACCCCGGGCGGGGCCAGCGGCGAGGAGTGCACGGACAGGACCCCGACCCGGCGAACCGGCTGCTCGACCAACGTCTCCAACCGGGCTCCCCGGATCGTGTTCCCGCTCCGCGAGCGTGACGCGAAGCACCCGCGGGTGTGTACCCGCGGGTGCCGACATGCTACCGGCGTTTGGTGGTTACTTCTCACCGACCTTGCTGGCCGCGGCCTTGGCCGCCTTGGTGTCGGCGGCGGCGGCCTTGCGGGCGCTGGTGCCGGCCGACTTCACCGAGCTGCGGGTGGTGGCGGTGCTGCGGCGGACCCGGGTGTTGGCCGCCTTGGTGCGGGAGACGGCGGTGCGGGTCGCCTCGGTGGCCTGGCGGGTCGGCCGGGAACGGCGGACCCCGGTGACCAGGGTCTCGCCCCGGCGCACCAGCTGCCCGTAGGTCTTGGCGGCCTCGCCGGGGAGGCGGCCGCGCAGCTTGGCCGCGTCGGCCGGCAGGTGCCGGATGGTGGAGACGGCCAGGTCGGCCACGCCGGCGACGGCGTACAGGGCCTGCTTGGCGTCCTTGGGGGTCGGCGTCGGCATCTAGGGATGCTCCTTCCTGTCAGCGACCTCGGCCGGGGACGCCGTGGCGCCCTCGGCCCGGAACGAGCGGTAGACGTCGATCAGCACCTGCTTCTGCCGCTCGGTCAGGTGGGGGTCCTGGAGGATCCCAGCCTCCAGGTCGGTGGGCTCGCCCTCCTGGTCGAGGATCCCAGCCCGCACGTACAGCGTCTCGGCGCTGATGCGCAGCGCCTTGGCGATGTCCTTGAGGATCCGTGCCGACGGCTGCCGCAGCCCCCGCTCGATCTGGGAGAGGTAGGGGTTCGACACCCCCGCCTGACTGGCCAGCTTCCGCAGGGACAGCTCCGCCTGGCGCCGCTGCTCGCGGATGTAGCGACCAACGTCCCCCAGCTGGTCCATCCCCGCCGGCACGGCCGTTCCTCCCTCCTGACGCTAGCCAGGGTAGTCCTCGTGTATAACTTTTGCAAGCATGTGCCCCGGTCAGTCCGGGGGCGAGAGGTCCAGCTTGGCCGGGTGGACGGTGCCGACGGGGTGGCCGCCGCCGTGGATGGGGACGGTGGCGGCGTCGACGACCGCGTCCCACTCGGACTCGGTCAGCCAGTCGAGGGCGCGGAGGGCGGCCAGGAGGGCGGCCCCGCGGGCGCGGGGGGCGCCGTCGAGGACCTTGAGGGCGAGGCCGGTGCCGGTGGAGAGGTCGACGGCGCCGTAGGTGGCCTCGGCGCCGACCTTGGCCAGGATCCGGCCGTTGGTCGCCTCGACCAGGAGGGTGTCCAGCTGGCCGGTGCCCGAGAGCATGAACGGGTGGCGGCGGACGGCCTCGACCAGGGCCGCCGGGCCCTCGTCGCCGGCCGCGGCCCTGGCCCCGAGACGGGCGTAGGCGGTGGCCAGGCCGTGCAGGGGGAGGGCGTGGACGGGGACGCCGCAGCCGTCGACGCCGACGTGCTCGATCGGGGAGCCGGTGTAGTCGGCCAGGGTGTCGCCGACGACCGCCTGGAGGGGGTGGTCGGGCTCGGTGTAGCGCTCGGGCGCCCAGCCCTTCACCACCGAGCCGGCGAGCATGTAGGCGTGCTTGCCGGAGCAGTTGTGGTAGACGGCGGCCGGGCCGTCGGCCCGTTGGCGGGCCGTGCGGTCGGTGGGCAGCACCGGCGGGCAGCGCAGGGACGTCTCGTCCAGGCCGGCCGCCTCAAGGACCTTGCCGACCGAGGCCACGTGGTCGGGCTCGCCGTTGTGGGAGCCGCAGGCCCCGGCCAGGGCCACCTGCCCGAGGCCCAGCTCGGCCTCGACCCCGAGGGCACGGACGGCCAGCGCCTGGAACGGCTTGGCGGCCGAGCGCAGGTAGACGACCAGGCCGGGGTCACCGGCGGTGGCCAGCAGCCGCCCGTCGGCGTCGGCCACCGCGACCACGCCCAGGTGCCGGCTCTCGACGAACCCGGACCGCTCGACCTCGGCCAGGACCTCCACGGCCGCCTCCCTGGGAGCTCCGATGCTGGAGCCCCGAGGCTATCAGGGCCGCGTGGTCAGGCTCGCCGGGCACCCCGCAGCGACCCGGCTCCGGGCGCAGCCCCCCGGCGGGGGAGCGTAGCGGACGAGGGAATCGCCTGCGCCGGGCTGTCCACAGGCCCCGCGTGAAGGGTCGCGTGGAGGCCGGGGAGGTCGGGGACGATGGCGGTGAAGGCGTCGACCACCATCGGGTCGAACTGGGACCCGGCCCCGTCGGCGATCTCCTGGCAGGCCTGGTCGAAGGGGATGGCCTTGCGGTAGGGGCGGTCGGAGGTCATGGCGTCGAAGGCGTCGGCGACCGAGAACACCCGCGCCCCGGCCGGGATGGCCTCGCCGGCCAGCCCGGTCGGATAGCCCTTGCCGTCCCAGCGCTCGTGGTGGCAGCGGATCACCTCGACGGCGCTGCCGAGCGACTTGATGCCGGCCACCATCTGGACCCCGAGCAGCGGGTGGGCCCGCATGACCTCCCACTCCTCGGCGTCCAGCGGGCCGGGCTTGTTGAGCACCGCCTCGGGGATGCCGACCTTGCCCACGTCGTGGAGCAGGAACCCGTAGCGCAGCTGCTCGTCGGCGGCCAGCTCGGGGTCGACGGCCTCGGCCAGGGCGACCGCGTAGTCGTGGGTCCGCTGGAGATGGGCCCTGGTGCTCGGGTCCTTGGCCTCGACCACGAAGGCCAGGGTCTTGATCATGTCCAGGTAGGACCCGCGCAGGCGGTCGAGGGCCCGCTCGAGCTCGGCCGCCCGGGCCCGCTCGGCCTGGTAGAGGTGGTTGATCTCGCGGGCGAAGACCAGCAGCTGCCGCTCGGCGGCCTCCAGCTGCTCCAGGTGGCTGGTTCCGGGGTCCACGCTCAGCCGTCCGTGAGCCGCTTGACGGCGTCCAGCAGGGCGAGCGACGAGAACGGCTTGACCAGGTAGGCGTCGGCCCCGGCGTCGCGGGCGGCCGCCCGGTCGTCGGGCTGGTCGCGCCCGG
The DNA here is from genome assembly GCA_036259695.1 of Actinomycetes bacterium. GTDB lineage: Bacteria > Actinomycetota > CALGFH01 > CALGFH01 > CALGFH01 > CALGFH01. The sequence continues at coordinate 7,650 of DATABK010000763.1, forward strand.
TCAGGACCAGCACCCGGGTCCCGGCCAGCTCGGGGTCCGAGCGCAGGGCCTGGCACGCCCGGAGCCCGTCCAGCCGGGGCATGGTGAGGTCGAGGATGACCAGGTCGGGCCGCTCGACCCTGACCACCTCGAGGGCGGCCTGGCCGTCGGCCGCTTCGAGCAGGCCGTACTCGTCCAGGTCGAGCAGCGCGGAGACGACCCGCCGGATGGCTGGGTCGTCGTCGACGATGAGCACACGGTTCAGCTCCATCGTGGTACCCATCGGACCGGGCTCGGTATGACTTGAGCCCTTCGAGGAGATCGAGGAGATCACTCGAGGAGCTGCGACACCTGGGCGGTGCCGTCCCGGTAGCGGCGGGCCAGCTCGCCGCGGAGCACGTCGACCACCCGCTGGACGGCGCGCCGGTGGGTCGAGACCTTCTCCTCCTCGACCGCCAGGACCTCGACCGCCCTGGTCAGCTCCTCGACGTCGAGCTCGGGGAGGCGGGCGATGGTCTCATCCGAGACCAGCCGCTCGACCCGGCGCCGGTGCTCGCCGGCCCGCGACGGCACCTGGACCCGGGGCACGGCGCTGAAGGTGCCGGGCGAGTCGTCGGTCAGGATGGCCGGCAGCCCGGCCAGCAGTCCGGCCACGTCCTGCTCGCCGCCGGCCGAGCGGCGCACCAGCTCCGCCCGGAGGATGTCGAGGCGGCCCTGGAGCAGCCGCCGCAGGTAGGAGACGTCGGCCTCCTCGGCCTCGGCCTCCTCACGGCGGGCGCGCAGCTCCGGCAGGCCGAGCCGGTCGACCCCCTCGGTGAAGCCCGGGTCGAGGACCCGGTCGATGCGGCGCTGGCCGCCGGGCACTACCTCCACGCTCATCCATCCCCCCCAGTCGCGCTTGGTCGTGGAGCGGGAGAGATTGTAGGTCATTTACCTGAACGGCAGCTCCACGACCGTCGCGACCCGGTCACCGGCCCGGACCAGGCGGCCGTCCTCGACCACCCGGCGGACATACGCCAGGCCGATCGGGCCCAGGTCGGGGTGGTCGACCACGCTGCGGAGCTGGCCGGCGCGGCGGCCGTCGTCGGTGACCAGGTCGGTCCGGGGGGCGGGCAGGGCCTGCCGGTCCCCGTTGGCGGGCGGCCGGAAACGGAGGCCGGCCAGGCGGCGCTGGACCTGGCCCAGGTTGTGGACCCGGGCCACCGTCTCCTGGCCCGGGTAGCAGCCCTTGTCCAGGTGGACGTGGGAGCCGAGCAGGCCGGCCTCCTCGGCCAGGACGTCGTCGGTCAGCTCGTGGCCGGCCCGGGGCAGGCCGCCGGCCACCCGGGCCAGCTCCCACCGCCCGGCCGGGGCCCGCTCGACCCCGGCCCGCTCCAGCCCGGCCATGGCGGCCGGCGCGCCCGGGCCGACCAGGTCGAAGCCCAGGGGGGTGCGGTGGACGACCAGCTCCGGCCCGGCGACCCCGGCCCGGCCGGGGCCGGGCCCGGGCAGGCCGGCCGCGGCCAGG
>DATABK010000764.1:0-3291 GCA_036259695.1 Actinomycetes bacterium
CGCAGAAACACCCGTCTGTAGTACTGCTTGGGGCCGCCATGGGCGGCGACTTGCCAGACTCCGACCGGTCCTACGAACCGGTCGGCCAGTGGGCGGCCGCCTCGGCCAGGGAGCCGTAGCGGCCCTCCAGCCGCCAGCCGGCCATCACCGCCGGGGCGACGAAGCGGATCCGGGGCGGGGCCAGCGGGCGACCGACCCGCAGGCCGAGCACGCTGGCCCGGAGCAGCGCGGAGCGGGCGGGCCCGCCCCGGACGCCGTAGATCCGCTTGAGCGGGTCGGGCAGGGTCTGGAAGGCCAGGAACGAGATCAGGCCCCAGAGCGGCCGCTGGGGCACGTCCCGCGGCGGGTTGCCGATCAGCTCGGCCACCCGGCGGGCGCCGTCGGTCATGCGCAGGATGCCCGAGCCCATCACCTCGTCGAGGTAGGCCCGGAGCGCCGGCACGGTCGGCGGGATCCGTTCCCTCGGCAGCCGCAGCAGCTCGGCCGAGACCATCGACTCCTCGTGGAAGGCCTGGCGGCCGGCGTCGTCGAGCCGGCCGACGGTGAGACGCTCGAAGGTGAGGAAGCTGTCGACCAGGCAGGCGTGGACCCAGAGCAGCAGGTCGGGGTCGCGGGCGTCGTAGTGGAGCCCGGTGACCGGGTCGGTCCCCTTGATGCCCCGGTGGACGTCGTCGATCCGCCTGGAGGCGGCCAGCGCCTCCTCCCTGGTCCCGAACACCACCGTGTAGGTCTGGCGCAGGGTCCGCTCCAGGCGCCGCCACGGCTGGTTGGCGTACATGCCGGTCTGGCGGGCCCCGGCCACCACCAGCGGGTGGGCCGAGTGCATCAGCAGCGCCCTGGCCCCGCCCAGCATCACCGTGGCCTCCCGCTGGACGCGCCAGGAGACCGAGTCGGGGCCGAACAGCCCGGGGTCGATGGCCATGCAGTCAACGATAGCGGGGGAGTGCGGCTGCGCATCCCGAGCGCCGGGAGCGGGCCTAGAGCCGGTCGAGCACCTGGGCGAAGCCGCGCTCGTAGCTGACCACGTCGGGCAGGAGCACGTGGAAGGCGGCCCCGCCGCCCCAGCGCTCGTCGACCCAGGCGTGGCCGCCGTGGAGGGCCGCGAACCGGGCCACCAGGGACAGGCCGATGCCGACGCCCCGGTTGTGGGCCACGGTGGGGGCGGGCCCGGGCCCACCGGCCCGGCGGAAGGCCTCGAAGATGGTCCCGGCCAGCTCGGCCGGCACGCCCGGCCCGGCGTCCTCGACGATCAGCTCCAGGTCGGGGCCCCTGGCCAGCGCCTTGACCCACACCCGGGTCCCCGGGGGCGTGTGCCGGGTGGTGTTGAGCAGCAGGTTCTCCACGATCCGCTCGACCTTGGGGCCGTCGATGAAGGCCTGGATGGGCTCGGCCTCGATGTCGATCGGCCAGCCGGCGAGCTGGTCGACCTCGGTGACCACCCGGTGGACGAGCTCGCGGACGTCGGTCAGGGAGCGGTTGGGCTCCAGCACGCCCTCCTCGAGCCGGTTCAGGTCGAGCAGGTCCTTGAGCAGCCGCTCCAGCTTCCTGGTCTTCTCGACCAGCATCCCGATCAGGTCGAGGGCCTGGTCGCGGGGCAGGTTGAGCCTGGTCCGCTCGAGGGTGACGGCGACCCCGAGCATGGCCGTGAGCGGGGTCCGGAGGTCGTGGGAGACGGCCCGCAGGAAGGTGTCCTTCATGTCGTCGGCGGCCCGCAGCCGCTCGGCGGCGGCCAGCTCCCGGCGCAGGCTGTCCTTGAGCTCCGCCTCCCGCTCCGACAGCTGCTCCACCATGCCGCGCAGGCGGGTGTTGAGCTGGCGGTTCTCGATCAGGGCGACGATCTGGCGGGAGATGACGAGCAGCCCGATGGTGGTGCCGGTGAAGACCAGGACCGGCTCGAACTCGCCGGTGGTGATCTGGATGACCACGCCGGTGACGGCGGCCACGATCAGCGGCGCGTAGGGGAGGGCGAGCCGGGTGAGCGACGGCTCCTCCTCGTCGTCGGTGCGGCGCAGCTCGGCCACGGTCGGCTTGAGGGCGGTGGCGGCGAGCAGCAGCCAGCCGATGACCCAGCCGGCGTCCACCATCGCCCCGGTGCCGTAGCTGCCGGTGGGGTGCTTGTAGGCGAAGCCGAGGTCGGCGAGCAGCAGGGCGAACACCGCGGCGGCGATCATCGTCAGGTGGACCACGCCCCGGCCGCGGGAGCGGGTGAGCAGCACCAGGGCGATGGTCCCGGCGACGATGTCGCCGAGCGGGTAGATCAGGCAGATGACCCGCTCCAGGGTCGAGGAGCCGGTGGAGCGGAAGCTGTTGCCGAGCACGGTCGCCCAGCCGAGGAACAGCAGGGAGGCGGCGATCAGGAGCCCGTCCAGCAGGGTCCGGAGCCGGGCCGTGGCCCGCATCGGCGCCGTCGGGAAGGCGAGCACGCCGGCGATCAGCAGCGGCACCGCGGCCAGGTAGCCGATGTCGGCCGCCGTCGGCACCCCCGGGCTCCCCTCGCGGAGCTCGATGACCGTCCAGACGACCTGGCCGAGGCCCCAGGCCAGGGCGGCCGAGCCGAGCAGGCGCCAGGCTCGGTGCAGCGAGGCGGTCCAGGCCCGGCCGAAGCCGTAGGGGTTGCGGCCGGCGGCGCTGAAGCAGGCGGCGGCGGCGGCCAGGGCGGCCGCCGCCTGGACGAGGTTGCTGACCAGCTCGGTGACGCCGTCACCCCCGACGCCCATGGTGATCCAGGCCAGGAAGCCGACCGCCAGGACCGCCGAGGCGACGGCCACCAGGCGGAAGCTGCGCAGCTCTTTCCGCTTGTTGGCCTTGACCGTCACGGTGTCATCACGGTGGCCCCACGAATGAGCTCGAGCCTGGCAGTTGCAGAACGCCGCCAAAAAGGTACAAGGCGACTCCACACGATACACGAGCAGAGAGCGACGTTCCCGTCACCTGGTCACGAAGGGCCAGGCAGGAGGCGACGACGCCCCGCAGTTCCATCGCCCAACCTCCCCCACACGGCCAGTCGGCAAACCCTATAACGGCGCGACAAGGCCGACCAAGACGCTTGTGTCTTGCCTGGACATTGCTGTCACTAACATCTTGGGCGCGCATTCTCCGTCATGACGTGCCAACATGGAAGGCCGCGCACGTCCCGGGAGCTGCCTGTTGCATCGACCGCCACCGCCGTCCGCGACCCTCGTCCGCCGCCTGCGGGCCGGGGGCCTGGGTGTGGTGGCCCTGCTGACCTGGGCGATGCCCGCGACCAGCCCGGGCGCCCGGCCGCCGTCGGCCCGGGCGCCGCCGGGCAGG
>DATABK010000765.1:0-9050 GCA_036259695.1 Actinomycetes bacterium
GAGGATGGCGTCGGGGGCGGCGCACCGGTCCACCACCCGCATCAGGTACTGGGGCTGGATCGGGTCGCGGGACTGGTCCTCGAGCTCGGCCAGGCGCCGGCGCCAGCCGGCCATGCCCGCCTGGGCCTGCTTCAGGAACCCTCGGTCGGCCTTGCGGGCCAGCAGCGGCAGCAGCGCCGAGAGGGTCTCGGCGGCGTCCCCGAGGAGGATCACCTCGGTGTCCCCGGAGCCGCCGAGCCGGGCCGGGTCGGTCTCGATCTGGACGGCCCGGACCTTGCCCGGGTCGGGCACGTTGGCCGCCCACGGGAAGCTGGTCCCGACCAGCAGGAGGGTGTCGGCGCCGGCCAGGGCCTCCTCGGACGGGCGGGTCCCGAGCACGCCGATGCAGCCGGTGGTGAGCGGGTGGTCGTCGGGGACGGCCGCCTTGCCGGGCAGGGACTTGACCACCGGCCCGGCGACCGCGTCGGCCACCGCCAGCAGCTCCTCCCTGGCCTCCAGCCCGCCCGCCCCGACCAGCAGGGCGACCCGGTTGCCCTGGTTGAGCACGTCGGCCGCCCGGTGCAGGTCGCCGTCGGGCGGGACCCCGGGGCCGGCGGTGAACAGCGGTGCCGTGGGCGGGGTCCCGGTCGGGGTGGTCAGCATCCAGGGGCTGGTCTCGGCCGCGGTGTCCTCGAGGCCCGGCGGGAAGGTGATGTGGGAGACCGTCCCCCTGGCCAGGGCGTGGCCGATCCCGATGTCGACCACGGCCGGGATCTGCACGGGCACGTTGACCCGCACGTTGTAGTCGGCGACGTCGTCGAAGGCCGTCTCCAGGGCCAGCTCCTGCTGGAAGCTGGTGCCGAGCAGCCGGATCTCCTGGCTCTCGGTGACGGCCAGGACCGGCTGGTGGTCGAGCTTGGCGTCGTACAGCCCGCCCAGCAGCCGCAGCGCCCCCGGCCCGGAGGTGGCCAGGCAGACCCCGACCCGCCCGGTCGCCTTGGCGTACCCGGCGGCCATGAGGGCGGCCGCCTCCTCGTGGTGGACCAGCACCAGCCGGATCTGGTCGCCGCGCCGCCGGAACGCCTCGACCACCCCGTCGGCGCTGTCGGCCGGCAGCCCGAAGACCGTGTCGACCCCCCAGTCGGCCAGCCGGCCGACCAGCAGGTCGGCGGTGAGCTCCCGCACCAGGCTCCCTCCCCCGAGCTTGGCGGCGTGTGTGTCCGGAAGCTACCAGATTGGGGGTTATCGATCTATCAGCGACCGTTGACGACGTCGGCCAGGGTCCTGAGGATCAGGTGGGTCGAGGTGGCGCCCGGGTCCTGGTGGTCGCGGGAGCGCTCGCCGAGATAGCTGGCCCGGCCCTTGCGGGCGATCATCGGGATGGTGGCCTTCATGCCGGTCTCGGCGGCCGCGGCGGCCTCGTCCAGGGCCGGCCCCAGCTCCTTGCCGTCGGCCAGGGCGGCATCGAGGGCCTCAAGGGCCGGGTGCCAGGCGTCCAGCATGGTCTTGTCCTCGAGCTGGGCCTTGCCCCGGGCGACCACGCTGTCGTAGCCGGCCCGGAGCGCGGCCGCCAGCCGCTCGTCATCGACCTCGCCGGCGTCGCCCAGCTCCTTGCCCATGCCCAGGAACAGCGACCCGTACAGCGGCCCCGAGGCCCCGCCGACCTTGCCGATCAGGGCCATCCCGACCGCCTTGAACATGCTGCCGAAGTCCTGGTCGCCCTCCAGGCCGTCGAGGCGCTGGACGGCGGCCTTCAACCCCCGGTTCATGTTGGTGCCGTGGTCGCCGTCGCCGATGGCCGAGTCGAGCTTGGTCAGGGCGGCCGCCTGCTCCTCGATCACGCCCGCCGTCCTCTGGACCCAGGCCACGGCCTGGGCCACCGAGAACACCGGCTACACCCCCCAGCGCAGCGCCGGGGTCTGCACCGGGGCGTCCCAGAGCCGGGTCTTCTCGTCGTCCAGGCGCAGGATGGTCACCGACGCGCCCTGCATCTCCAGCGAGGTGATGTACGGCCCGACCAGGTTCCGGGCCACCACCACGCCGCCCTCCTCCAAGAGCTGGACGACCCGCCGGTAGACCACGTACAGCTCGGCCAGGGGTGTGCCGCCCATGGAGTTGACGAACACCAGCACCTGGTCGCCCGAGTTGAGCTTGAGGTCCTCGATCACCGGCCGGGCCAGCCGCTCGGTGAGCTGGTCGGCGCTCTCCAGCTTGATCCGCTCGCGGCCCGGCTCGCCGTGGATGCCGATGCCGATCTCGACCTCGTCGTCGCCGAGCTCGAAGGTCGGCGACCCCGCCGCCGGCACGGTGCAGGAGGTCAGGGCCAACCCCATGGAGCGCACGTTGGCGTTGACGTCCCGGGCCAGCTCGGCCACCGAGGCCAGGTCGGCGCCCTCCTCGGCCTTGGCCCCGACGATCTTCTCCATCAGCACGGTGCCGCCGACCCCGCGCCGCCCCTGGGTGTAGAGGGAGTCCTTGACGGCCACGTCGTCGTCCACGACCACGCTCTCGACCTCGACCCCGGTGTCCCGGCCCAGGTCGGCCGCCATCTCGAAGTTCATCACGTCGCCGGAGTAGTTCTTGACGATGTGCAGCACCCCGGCCCCGCCGTCGACCTTCTTGGTCGCCCACTCCATCTGGTCCGGCGTCGGCGAGGTGAACACCTCACCCGGACAGGCCGCGTCCAGCATCCCCTTGCCTACGAACCCGCCGTGCATCGGCTCATGCCCCGACCCGCCGCCGGAGATGACCCCGACCTTCCCCTGCACCGGAGCGTCGTTGCGGAACACCACGAACGGGTCGTAGTTGACGCCAACGAGGTCCCCGTGGGCCACCTGCATGCCCTCGAGCGACTCCTTGACGAAGTCGTCCACCGAATTGATGAGCTTCTTCACAACCGGTTTCCTTTCATCGAGCCCGAGCGGGGGACCGTTGGAACGGTCCGGCGGAGGTCCCCGACGACCGACTGTAGTTCTCGGAGTGAGGCGGGGGCCTCCGCCGGACCTACCCCGGCACAGGAACTAGTCGACCCACCCCCGCGTCCGCTCGATCGCCTTCTTCCACATGGCGTACCCGGTCTCCCGCTGGTCCTCGCTCCACTGCGGCTCGAAGGTCCGGTCCACCTGCCAGTTCTCGCGCATCTCGTCCAGCGAGGACCAGTAGCCGGTGGCCAGCCCGGCCAGGTAGGCCGCCCCGAGGGCGGTCGTCTCCTGGACCTGGGGCCGGATCACCGGGATCCCGAGGACGTCGGCCTGGAGCTGCATGAGGAAGTTGTTCTTGACCGAGCCGCCGTCGACCCGCAGGTCCTCCAGCCGCTTGCCCGAGTCCTGCTCCACCGCCTCGACCACGTCCCGGCTCTGGTAGCACTCGGACTCGAGCGTCGCCCGGACCAGGTGGGCCCGGTTGACGTACCGGGTCAGGCCGACGATGACCCCGCGGGCGCGCTCGTCCCAGTAGGGGGCGAACAGGCCCGAGAACGCGGGCACGAAGATGGCCCCGCCCGAGTCCTCGACCGACTGGGCGATCTCCTCGGTCTCGTTGGCGTCCTTGATCATCTTGAGGTTGTCGCGCAGCCACTGGACGGCGGCGCCGGTGATGGCGATCGAGCCCTCGAGGGCGTAGAAGCTGTTGCCCTTCTCGAGCGCGTAGAACCCGGTGGTCAGCAGCCCCGACTTGGACGGCACGACCTGCTGGCCGGTGTTCTGGAGCAGGAAGTTGCCGGTGCCGTAGGTGTTCTTGGCCTGGCCGACGTCGAAGCAGGCCTGGCCGAACAGGGCCGCCTGCTGGTCGCCGGCGTCGCCCGCGATCGGGACCTCCCCCCCGAGGGGCCCGTCGGACAGGGTGCCGCCGTAGGTCTCGCGGTCCGAGGACGGCCGCAGCTCGGGCAGCATCGACTTGGGGATGTTGAGCTGCTCCAGGATGTGGTCGTCCCAGTCGGTGCTCTCCAGGTTGAAGAGCATCGTCCGGGAGGCGTTCGTGTAGTCGGTGATGTGGCGGCCGCCGTTGACCCCGCCGGTCAGGTGCCAGATCAGCCAGGTGTCGGTGTTGCCGAACAGCAGGTCGCCCCGCTCGGCCCGCTCCCGCGCGCCCTCGACGTTCTCCAGGATCCAGGCGATCTTGGTGCCGGAGAAGTAGGTGGCGATGACCAGCCCGGTCTTGGGCTTGATCTCGTCCTCGTAGCCCTCGTCCTTCCACCGGGACACGATCGGCTGGGTCCGGGTGTCCTGCCAGACGATGGCGTTGTAGACCGGCTCGCCGGTGTTCTTGTCCCAGACCACCGCCGTCTCGCGCTGGTTGGTGATCCCGACGGCGGCGATGTTCTCGGCGGTCAGGTTGTTGTCGGAGAGGACCTTGGCGACCACCTGCTGGGTCTTGTCCCAGATCTCCTTGGGGTCGTGCTCGACCCAGCCGGCCCGGGGGTAGATCTGCTCGTGCTCGAGCTGGGCCACGCCGGCCGAGGTGCCGTTGTGCTGGAAGAGCATGGCCCGGGTCGAGGTCGTTCCCTGGTCGATCGCGAGGACGTACTCCTTCGCCATCCTTGGCCTCCTGTCCGGTGGGGTGGGGGAGCGTTCGACGGGAGGAGGCGGCACCGGGCGGCGCCGCCTCCCTCACGGACGGCGAGCTATCTCGCCTCTGGCGGGCGGGTCTCCACCGGCCGCCCGGTCTCCGGGACCTCGGGCGTCCGCCCGACCTCCGGTTCGGCGATGGGCAGGAAGTTCCCGACGAAGTAGTCGTAGACGTAGGCGCCGATCGTGCCGCCGAGCAGCGGTCCGATGATCGGCACCCAGAAGTAGGAGCTCCCGTCGGGGGCCTGCATGGCCGTCGACCAGCCCGTGAACCAGGAGGCCAGCCGCGGCCCGAAGTCACGGGCGGGGTTGATCGCGTACCCGGACAGGGCGCCGAGGCTCATACCGATCACGACCACCGCGATGCCGATGATCCAGGGGGCCAGATTGGCGGCCGGCGCGGTGTTGCGGGCGTCGGTGATTGCCAGCACCAGCATGACCAGGACGGCCGTGCCGATGATCTCGCTGCGTAGTCCGCCGAGAACCGACATCCCCGGTCCCGGCGAGGTCGAGTACACGCCCTGGGTGGCGAAGGTCTTGCCCGGGTCGACCTGGTTGAACCACTCGTAGAAGTTCCACCGGATGAGCAGGGCGGCCACGAAGGCCCCGAGGAGCTGGGCCACCACGTAGGGGCCGACCTTGGCCCAGGGGAACCCTCGCCGCAACGCCAGGGCGAGGGTCACGGCGGGGTTGATGTGCGCCCCGCTCACCCCGCCGGCGACGTAGACCCCCATCACCACCCCGAAGCCCCAGGCGAAGTTGACGGTGGTGAAGTTGCCGAAGGTCCCCGGCGCCGGGGTCGGGTCGCCGACCGCGTTGCGCAGCACGAAGTGGGCGACCACGCCCAGCCCGAAGATCAACAGGGTGAAGGTGCCGAGAAACTCGGCCAACAGTTCGGCAGTGTAGGTATTTCGCCGCAACGAACAGCCCTCCTTGCTCCCCCCTGCCCTGACGGGACGTCGATAAAGAGGCGGGGTCCTCCCTCCCCGTGTTCGGTCATGCCGAACAGTGTTGGGACATTCACGCGCGGGGCTGCTTGCGTTGTCAAGAGGCGGTTACATGCTCATTACGGGCGATCGGTTTGACGAGGTCAGCGGGCCTCCGCTACCATTCGCGATCGCGCTTCTCCGCGAGCTGCGGTGACGCGCGTCCGGCCGGGCACCGCCGACCGGCCCGCCGTGGGATCCCTCCGCGGCTGGTACGCGCGGTCCCGACTGCAGCCCCTGACCACGACGAATCGACCATGCCGGTAGACGGCGGCCCGAGGGCGGAACAAACGCCCGACGCCGTGGAGTTGAATGAACTGCAGGAACAGTCGGCAAGGAGCAGAGATTGCCAACGATCGCCCAGCTGGTCCGCAAGGGCCGTGAGAGCAAGGTCGAGAAGACCAAGACCCCGGCGCTGAAGGGTTCGCCCCAGCGGCGAGGCGTCTGCACGCGCGTCTACACGACCACGCCCAAGAAGCCCAACTCGGCCCTGCGCAAGGTCTGCCGCGTCCGGCTGTCCAGCGGCATCGAGGTCACCGCCTACATCCCGGGCGTTGGCCACAACCTGCAGGAGCACTCCATCGTGCTCGTCCGCGGCGGCCGGGTGAAGGACCTGCCGGGCGTCCGCTACAAGGTCATCCGCGGGACCCTGGACACCCAGGGCGTCCGCGACCGCAGGCAGGCCCGCTCGCGCTACGGCGCCAAGGGCAAGCAGGTCTAGGAGGAACTGAAGGATGCCGCGGAAGGGACCCGCTAGCCGCCGGCCGCTCACGCCGGACCCGATCTACCAGTCGCAGCTGGTGACGCAGATGATCAACAAGATCCTGCTGAAGGGGAAGCGCTCCACCGCCGAGCGGATCGTCTACTCGGCCCTGGAGCAGTGCCGGCGCAAGACCGGCAGCGACCCCGTGACCACGCTCAAGCGCGCCGTCGAGAACGTCCGGCCGGTGCTGGAGACCAAGAGCCGCCGGGTCGGCGGGGCCACCTACCAGGTCCCGGTTGAGGTCCGGCAGGGCCGCTCGACCACGCTGGCCCTGCGCTGGCTGGTCGGGTTCTCCCGGAACCGCCGGGAGAAGACGATGGCCGACCGCCTGGCCGGCGAGCTGCTGGACGCGTCGAACGGCGCCGGGGCCGCCGTCAAGCGCAAGGAAGACACCCACAAGATGGCCGAGGCCAACCGGGCCTTCGCCCACTATCGCTGGTAACGCCTGAGCACATCGAGAGAGGCATGACGAACACAGCAGTCGACCGCAAGGGCAGCGCCAAGGGGCTCGCGATCCGCGAGTTCCCGCTTCAGCGCACCCGCAACATCGGGATCATGGCCCACATCGACGCTGGGAAGACCACCACCACCGAGCGGATCCTGTACTACACCGGCCGCACCTACAAGATCGGCGAGGTCCACGAGGGCGCCGCCGTGATGGACTGGATGCAGCAGGAGCAGGAGCGGGGGATCACGATCACCTCGGCCGCGACCACCACCCGGTGGCGCGACCACTGGATCAACCTGATCGACACCCCGGGCCACGTGGACTTCACCGTCGAGGTCGAGCGCTCCCTGCGGGTGCTCGACGGCGCGGTGGCCGTGTTCGACGCCGTCAGCGGGGTCGAGCCCCAGTCCGAGACCGTCTGGCGCCAGGCCGACAAGTACAACGTCCCCCGGATCTGCTTCGTCAACAAGATGGACCGGGTCGGGGCCGAGTTCCACCGCACGGTGGACATGATCGTCGACCGCCTCGGCGCCACCCCGGCCGTGCTCCAGCTCCCCTGGGGGGTGGAGAGCAACTTCCACGGCGTCATCGACCTGGTCGAGATGCGCGGCCACTACTGGCCGAGCGACGGCATGGGCGAGGAGTGGGAGGACCGGCCGATCCCCGACGAGTACACCGAGCTGGCCGAGGAGTGGCGCCACCGGCTCTTCGAGCTGCTGGCCGACCACGACGAGCAGCTGATGGAGAAGTACGTGACCGAGGAGGAGCCGACGGTCGCCGAGCTCCGCAAGGTCATCCGCAAGGCCACCATCGCCGGCAAGATCACCCCGGTCCTGTGCGGCAGCGCCTTCAAGAACAAGGGCGTGCAGCCGCTGCTGGACGCGGTCGTGTGGTACCTGCCCTCGCCGCTGGACGTGCCCCCCATCCAGGGGACCAAGGTCGGCGACGAGTCGGCCCTGCTCGAGCGCAAGGCCGAGGACAACGAGCCGTTCGCCGCCCTGGCCTTCAAGATCATGTCGGATCCGTACGTGGGCAAGCTCACCTACTTCCGGGTCTACTCCGGGACGCTGAAGGCCGGCAGCCGCGTGCTGAACGCCTCCAAGGACCGGACCGAGCGGATCGGTCGGCTGCTCCAGATGCACGCCAACCACCGCGAGGACAAGGAGGCCGTGTTCGCGGGCGACATCGTGGCCGCCGTCGGGCTCAAGTTCACCACCACCGGCGACACCCTCTGCGACCCCGACAACCCGATCGAGCTGGAGTCGATCAGCTTCCCCGACCCGGTGATCGAGGTCGCGATCGAGCCCAAGACCAAGTCCGACCAGGACAAGATGGCCACCGCCCTGCAGCGCCTCGACGAGGAGGACCCGACCTTCCGGGTCCACACCGACGAGGACACCGGGCAGACCATCCTGGCCGGCATGGGCGAGCTCCACCTCGAGGTCCTGGTCGACCGGATGCTGCGGGAGTTCAAGGTCGACGCCAATGTCGGCCGCCCCCAGGTCGCGTACCGGGAGACCATCCGCAAGCCGGTGCCCAACCTCGCCTACCGCCACGTCAAGCAGACCGGCGGCAAGGGCCAGTACGCCCACGTGGTCATCGACGTCGAGCCGACGGCCGGCGACGGCGGCGGGTACGAGTTCGTCAACAAGATCGTCGGCGGCAAGGTGCCCCGCGAGTACATCCCGTCGGTGGACGCCGGCATCCAGGACGCCATGAGCTCCGGGGTGCTGGCCGGCTACCCGATGGTCGACCTCCGCGTGATCCTGCACGACGGGTCCTACCACGAGGTCGACTCCTCGGAGATGGCGTTCAAGATCGCCGGCTCGATGGCGCTCAAGGAGGCCGCCCGCCGCGGCAGCCCGGCGCTGCTGGAGCCGATCATGGACGTCGAGGTGGTCACGCCGGAGGAGTTCGCCGGTGACGTGATGGGCGACCTGTCGGGCCGGCGCGGTCGCATCGAGAAGATGGAGCCTCGCGGCAACGCCCAGGTCATCCGGGCGGCCGTGCCCCTGGCCGAGATGTTCGGCTACACCACCGACCTGCGTTCCATGACGCAGGGCCGGGCCACCTCGACCATGCACTTCGGCCGCTACGCCGAGGTGCCCGAGAACATTGCCAAGACCATCGTCGCGAAGATTCGCGGGGAGTAGGAGAGGAGACCGCCCCCATGGCGAAGAAGAAGTTTGAGCGGACGAAGCCGCATTTGAATATTGGGACGATGGGGCATATCGATCACGGTAAGACGACCTTGACGGCGGCGATTACCCGGGTGTTGCACGAGCGCAACCCCGAGGTCCCCTACACCC
>DATABK010000766.1:0-2191 GCA_036259695.1 Actinomycetes bacterium
CCCGGGGCGGGAGCTGGTGCTGGTCGGCCGGGAGGTCCTGCCCGTCCGGGCCGCCCCCGAGGCCGTCCTCCAGGTGCTTGGCAACCTGCTCGACAACGCGGCCAAGTACACCCCCGACCACAGCCCCGTCCGCCTGGAGGCGACCCGCTACGGCCCCCTGGCCGTGCTGGCCGTGGAGGACAGCGGCCCCGGGGTCCCGCCGGCCGACCGCGAGCGCATCTTCGAGCGCTTCACCCAGCTCGACTCGGGCGCCACCCGGCGGGCCGGCGGGGTCGGCCTCGGCCTCTACATCGCCCGCCAGCTGGCCGAGGCCCAGGACGGGGAACTGGTCGTCTGCGACCCGGCCCTCGGCGGCCAGGGCGCCCGCTTCGAGCTCCGCCTGCCCCTGACCGCGATCGCCCAGCCCCCTGGTCCCAACCCCGACCCGGTAGCGTACGCGGCGTCCAGCCGGTAGATTGGGCGCCGGTGCGGGCACCTGGTCCCGCCCTTTTGCGCATTCTGGGCTGCGTTCGCCATCTCGCGGGAGGTGGAGCTTTGACCGCGACGACACCACAGGATCCACTCGCCCTGCTCGGCATCGACCACGTCGAGCTGTGGGTCGGCAACGCCAAGCAGGCGGCCCATTTCTACCGCACCGGGTTCGGCTACACCCCGGTCGCCTACGCCGGCCCCGAGACCGGCCTGCGTGACCGCGCCTCCTGGGTGCTCGGGCAGGGGTCGATCCGGTTGGTGCTGACCAGCTCGCTGCGCCCCGGGACCGAGATCGCCGAGCACGTGGCCCGCCACGGCGACGGCGTCCACGACATCGCCCTGGCCGTGCCCGACGCCGCCGTGGCCTACGCCGCCGCCACCGAGCGGGGCGCCACCGGCGTGCTCGAGCCGTCCGACGACAAGGACGAGCACGGCATCGTCCGCCGGGCGGCCATCGCCACCTACGGCGAGACGGTCCACTCGCTGGTCGACCGGTCCGGCTACAGCGGCCCGTTCCTGCCCGGGTACGTCGAGTGGGCCACCGTGCCCGACCCGCTGCCGCCGGTCGGGCTGGAGGCCATCGACCATGTGGTCGGCAACGTCGAGCTGGGCAAGATGAACCAGTGGGTCGAGTTCTACGAGCGGGTCATGGGCTTCACCGAGCTCGTCCACTTCAGCGACGAGGCCATCTCCACCGAGTACTCGGCGCTCATGTCCAAGGTGGTCTGGGACGGCGACGGCCGCATCAAGTTCCCGATCAACGAGCCCGCCGAGGGCAAGAAACGCTCCCAGATCGACGAGTACCTTGACTTCTACGGCGGCCCGGGCGTGCAGCACATCGCCATCCAGACCGGCGACATCGTGGCCAGCGTGCGGGCCCTGCGGGCGCGGGGCATCGAGTTCATGCGGGTGCCCGACACCTACTACGCCGAGCTGGCCGACCGCTTCGGCGACGTCGACCTCGACCTGGACAGCCTGGCCGAGCTCGGGGTGCTCGCCGACCGTGACGACGAGGGCTATCTGCTGCAGATCTTCTCCAGGATGGCCCAGGATCGGCCGACAGTGTTCTTCGAGCTGATCGAGCGGCACGGCGCCCGCGGATTCGGCGAGGGCAATTTCAAGGCGTTGTTCGTGGCCCTGGAGCGCGAGCAGGCGCTCCGCGGCAACCTGTAGGGCCGGCAACTCGTAGGGCCAAGGAGGTTCCATCAACCATGTCTCAGCCAACCAGTGAGCGCGGCGTCACCTACCTGACTCCCGAGGCCTACGAGCGGCTGTCCAGCGAGCTCAACGAGCTCAAGACGGAGGGGCGCGAGCGCATCTCCCAGGCCATCGGCACGGCCCGGGAGCACGGCGACATCCGCGAGAACGCCGACTACGACGCGGCCAAGAACGAGCAGGGGATGATGGAGGCCCGCATCCGCCAGCTGGAGCAGCTGCTCTCGACGGCGGTGGTCGGCGAGGTCGCCGGGACCAGCGGGGTCGCCGGCCCGGGCACGGTAGTCGTCCTGGAGATCGCCGGCGAGGAGGAGACCTACTTCCTGGGCAGCCGCGAGGAGGCGATCGAGGGCATGGACGTGCTCAGCGTCCAGTCGGCCCTCGGCCAGGCGGTCTCGGGCCGCAAGGTCGGCGACGAGTTCAGCTACGTGACCCCGACCGGCCGTGAGCTGCCGGTCAAGCTCCTCCAGGCCGAGCCCCGCAGCTGACCGGAACGTCCTGGCCC
>DATABK010000767.1:0-7725 GCA_036259695.1 Actinomycetes bacterium
GCCTGGCCCGCGAGCTCGGGATCGACCTGGCCACCATCCGGGGCACGGGCGAGAAGGGGCGGATCACCAAGGAGGACCTGCTGGCCACCCTGAAGGGCCCGGCCGCCCCGGCCGCGGCCCCGGCGGCCGCCGCCGGCACCGGGATCCCCGAGATCCCGCCCCAGGACTTCTCCAGGTTCGGCCCGGTCGAGACCCAGCCCCTGCCCCGGATCAAGAAGATCTCGGGGCCGTTCCTGCACCGCTCGTGGCTGAACGTCCCCCACGTCACCCACAACGACGAGGCCGACATCACCGAGCTCGACGCCTACCGCAAGGAGCTCGACACGGCCGCCAAGGCCGAGGGCTACCGGGTCACCCTGCTCGCCTTCCTGATGAAGGCGGCCGTCTCCGCCCTGCGCCAGTTCCCGGAGGTCAACAGCTCGCTGACGCCCGAGAAGGACGCGCTGATCCTCAAGTCCTATTACCACATCGGGATCGCCGTCGACACCCCAGGCGGCCTGGTCGTGCCGGTCGTCCGCGACGTCGACCGCAAGGGCATCTCCGCCCTCAGCAAGGAGCTGGGCGAGGTCTCCAAGCGGGCCCGCGACGGCAAGCTGTCGCCCGACGACATGTCGGGGGGCAGCTTCACCATCTCCAGCCTCGGCGGCATCGGCGGGACCAGCTTCACCCCGATCGTCAACGCCCCCGAGGTGGCCATCCTCGGGGTCGTCCGCTCCAAGATGTCGCCGGTCTGGAACGGCTCTGAGTTCGTCCCCCGGCTGCTCCTGCCGCTGTCGCTCTCCTACGACCACCGCGTCATCGACGGGGCTCTGGCCGCCCGCTTCACCCGGACCTTGTGCACCGTGCTCGAGGACGTCCGCCGCCTGCTGCTCTAGTCGGGAGGGCCAATGGAGATCCGTATCCCGGACATCGGGGACTTCACCGACGTGCCCGTGATCGAGGTGCACGTCAGCCCGGGCAGTACCGTGGCGGCGGAGGACCCGCTGGTCACGCTGGAGTCGGACAAGGCGACCATGGACGTGCCGTCGCCGGTGGCCGGCACCGTCGCCGAGGTCCGCATCGCGGTCGGCGACCGGGTGTCGGAGGGCGACGTGGTGGCCACGCTCGAAGGAGGGGAGCAACCGGCCAGCCCGGGGAAGGAGCGGGTGCACGAGAGCGGCCACCCGGAGGCCCCCGAGCCGGCCGGCTACGGCTCGCCGGCCGGGGTCTACGAGCGCCTCGAGGTCCGGGTGCCCGACCTCGGCGACTTCGCCGACGTGCCGGTGATCGAGATCCACGTCACCCCCGGGGACCGGATCTCGGCCGAGGACCCGCTGCTCACCCTGGAGTCCGACAAGGCGACCATGGACGTCCCCGCCCCGGCCGGCGGGACCGTGGCCGAGGTCCGGGTGGCCGTCGGCGATACCGTGTCCGAGGGCGACGTGATCGTCGAGCTCGAGACCGGCCAGGAGGCGGCCCCGACCCATGCCGACCCGGCCGCCGCCCACACCGCCCCGGCCCAGGTCCAGACGGCCCCGGTGGCCGCCGCGTCGACCGACGGCATCGAGGCCGACGTCCAGGCCGAGGTGCTGGTGCTGGGGGCCGGGCCGGGCGGCTACAGCGCCGCCTTCCGGGCCGCCGACCTCGGCAAGTCGGTCGTCCTGGTCGACAGCTCGCCGATCCTCGGCGGGGTCTGTCTCAACATCGGCTGCATCCCCTCCAAGGCCCTGCTGCACGCGGCCCGGGTGATCGCCGAGACCAAGGAGATGGCCGAGCACGGGCTGTCCTTCGGCGAGCCGGCCGTCGACATCGACAAGCTGCGGAGCTGGAAGGAGTCGGTCGTCAAGCGGCTCACAGGAGGCCTGGCCGGCCTGGCCAAGCAGCGCAAGGTCAAGGTGGTGACCGGCTACGGCACCTTCGCGTCCCCCAACCATCTGGAGGTCAGGGCCGACGACGGCGCCCGGACGGTCGTCGGGTTCGAGCAGGCGATCATCGCCGCCGGCTCGGAGCCGGTGACCCTGCCGTTCATCCCCCACGACGACCCGAGGGTGATCGACTCCACCGGCGCCCTGGAGCTGGCCAGCGTCCCCGAGCGGCTGCTGGTCGTCGGGGGCGGGATCATCGGCCTGGAGATGGCCACCGTCTACGCCGAGCTGGGGTCGCGGATCACCATCGTCGAGCTGCTCGACCAGCTCATCCCCGGTGCCGACAAGGACCTGGTCAACCCGCTGTTCAAGCGGATCTCCAAGCGGTACGAGGCCATCTACCTGGCGACCAAGGTCACCCAGGTCGACGCCACCGACGACGGGCTGGTGGTCCGCTTCGAGGGGGCCAAGGCGCCCGAGACGGCGACCTTCGACCAGGTCCTGGTCGCGGTC
Organism: Actinomycetes bacterium; assembly: GCA_036259695.1. Classification (GTDB taxonomy): domain Bacteria; phylum Actinomycetota; class CALGFH01; order CALGFH01; family CALGFH01; genus CALGFH01. The sequence continues at coordinate 2,358 of DATABK010000767.1, forward strand.
GGCCGCCGCCCCAACGGCCGCGACATCGGGGCCGAGAACGCCGGGGTGGCCGTGGACGAGCGCGGGTTCATCAACGTCGACAAGCAGCTGCGGACCAACGTGCCCCACATCTTCGCCATCGGCGACGTCATCGGCCAGCCCATGCTGGCCCACAAGGCGGTCCACGAGGGCCACGTGGCCGCCGAGGTCGCGGCCGGCATGCCCAGCTACTTCGACGTCCGCGGCATCCCCTCGGTGGCCTACACCGACCCCGAGGTCGCCTGGGTCGGCGTCACCGAGACCGAGGCCAAGGCGGCCGGGGTCAAGTACGGCAAGGGCACCTTCCCGTGGGCGGCCAGCGGCCGCTCCCTGTCCCTCGGCCGCGACGAGGGCATGACCAAGCTGCTGTTCGACGAGACCACCCACCGCCTGATCGGCGCCGCCTGCGTCGGCCCCAACGCCGGCGAGCTGATCGCCGAGACCGCCCTGGCCGTGGAGATGGGCGCCGACGCCACCGACGTCGGCCTCACCGTCCACCCCCACCCGACCCTGTCCGAGACCGTCGGCATGGCCGCCGAAGCCTTCGAGGGCACCATCACCGACCTCTACCTCCCCAAGCGCCGCAGGTGACGGCGGCGGGGAGCCCTGGTCAGATCGAGACGGTGGTGCCGGTCCCGGAGGCCAGGGCCCGGCGGTAGACGAGGTCGGCGGCGGCCGCGTCCTCGACCGCGTGGCCGGTCGACTTGTAGACGGTGCGCTGGTCGCGGGCGGTGCGGCCGGGGCGGGTGCCGGCCAGGACCTCGCCGATCTCGGTGATGGTGGCCGGGTCGAGGCCCTGGAGGTCGTGGGCGCCGGCCGGCGGCGGGGTGGTGGCGGCGCCGCGCCACTCGACGAAGACCCGGGCCGAGCGGACGGTCGCCGGGTCGAGCTCGGGGCCGAAGGTGCCCCCGACCGAGCTGACGTGGGCGCCCGGGGCCAGCCAGGCCGCCTCCAGGACGGGCTCGCGGGCATCGGTGCAGCAGCAGACCACGTCGGCTCCGGCGACCGCCTCCTCGAACGAGCCGACCGCCCGGGCCGCCGGGTGGCCCGCGGCCAGGGCGTCGGCATGCTCGCGGGTCCGTGAGGCCACCCGGATCTCGTGGAAGTCGCGGACCAGAGGGAATGCGTCCAGGTGGGAGCGGCCCTGGACGCCCGCGCCGAGGATGGCCAGGACGGCCGCGTCGGGCCGGGCCAGGGCGCCGGCCGCCACCGCGGCCGCCGCGCCGGTGCGGGCCGCGGTGATGCGGGTGCCGTCCATCACCGCCAGGGGCGTGCCGTCGGCCGGGTCGAACAGGGCGATCAGCGCCTGGTGGGACGGCCGGCCCCGCTGATGGTTGCCGGGGAACACGCTGACCAGCTTGGCCCCGAGGGCGACCCCGGCCAGGTGCACCGGCATGGCCCCGAGGATCCCGTCGGTGGCCGACGCCGCCACCCGGGGCGGCACCGACGCCTGCCCGGCGCTGTAGCCGGCCAGGGCGTCGGCCAGGGCGGCCAGCAGCTGCTCGAGGTCGAGCAGGGCGGTGACGTCCGCCTCGCTGAGCACGAGCACCTCGGCCATCGTCGGCTCCGTTCGTCGGCGACCTCCGGACGGCGCTCAATCTACCTGCCCGCACCCGGGCCGATCAGGGAGGATCTCGGCCATGGCCACCGACGGGGCACCAGCCGGGGCGGGGGCGCTGCGGCTGCTGGTCGTGAACCGGCCGTTCCGCCTGCTGTGGACCGCCCGGGCGGTGTCGTTCCTTGGCGACTCGCTCAGCCTGGTCGCCCTCATGCTGCACGTGGCCGAGACGACCGGGCAGGCCCTGGCGGTGGCGGTGCTGCTGCTGGCCGGCGATTTCGCCCCGGCGCTGCTGGGCCCCCTGACCGGGACGGTGGCCGACCGGCTGGACCGGCGGCGGGTCATGGTCGCCTGCGAGCTGGTCCAGGCCGCCCTGGTCGCGGTCATCGCCCTCTGGCTGCCGTCGCTGCCGCTGCTGCTGGCCCTGGTCGGGCTGCGGGCCGTCGCCGGCCAGGTCTTCCAGCCGGCGTCGCGGGCCGCCGTCCCGGCGGTCGTGGCCGAGCCCGACCTGAACCGGGCCAACGCCGCCGTCGGCGTCGCCACCAACGGCGGCGAGACCCTCGGCCCGCTGGTCGCGGCCCTGGCGCTGCCGGTCCTGGACGTCCGCGGGGTCCTGCTGGTGGACGCGGCCACCTTCCTCGTCTCGGCGGCCATGCTCGGGTTCCTGCCGGCCATGCCGGGCGACGGCCCCGGCCGGGAGCGGGCGTCGTTCCTGGCCGACGCCCGGGCCGGCCTGCGCCATGTGTGGGGGGAGGGGACGGTCCGGGCCGTCGTCCTCGGCTACGTCGCCATCGTGGCCTGCAACGGCATCGACGACGTGGCCCTGGTGTTCCTGGCCACCGACACCCTCGGCGGCGGCGAGGGCGCGGTCGGGCTGCTGCTGGCCGCGGTCGGTGTCGGGCTCCTGGCCGGCTACGCCGTGCTGGCCCGGACCCGGCGCCAGCTCGCGATGCCGGCCCTGCTCCTGGCCGGGTTCGCCGTCAGCAGCGCCGGCAACCTCCTCACGGGTCTGGCCTGGGCGGTGGCGGCCGCCTTCGCTCTCCAGGCCGTCCGCGGCCTCGGCATCGCCGCCCTCGACGTCGCCGCCACCACCCTGGTCCAGCGGATCGTGCCCCCCGGCCTGCTCGGCCGGGTCTTCGGCACCCTCTACGGCGGGATCGGGGTCGCGGCCGCGCTCGCCTACCTGCTCGGCGGCCTGCTCCTGGACCGCACGACCCCCCGGGTCGCCTTCGTCACCGCCGGCGCCGCCGGCCTCCTGGCCACCGCCGCCACCGCCCTGGCCCTGCGGCGGGCCCGACTCCGGGATGGGCGCTAGCGATCTGGTTGCGGCGGCTGCTCAGCGGGCGTTGCGGCTCTGGAACAGCGCTCGCAGGCGGGCCAGCCATCCGTCCGACCCCGGCTTGTCGGGGACGCCGGCCTCGGCGCCGGTCGGGATCGGGTCGCCGGCCAGGAAGGCCCGGAACTCGGTGGTGGAGGCGAGGTCCGCCTCTCCCCTGGCTTCGGGGGGAGGCTGGGACCGGCCGTCGTGGGGGTCCATGGCTCCTCCTCAAGGTCGCGTGACCGCGGAAGCCTACGTCGATCAGGCCCAATTCGGCCACCTCGCCCGGGTCAGGGTGTGCAGTCCTCGTACCCGGCGAAGGAGGTGTCCTTGGCGATCTGCTGGCCGGCGGCGTCGAAGCTGGTGAAGGACAGCGGCCGGGCGTCCGGCGGGAGGGGGGCGACCACCCAGAAGGTGAAGGGGAACTCCTGGTTGCGGAAGGTGGCGACCTCGACCGGAGGCTGGCCCTGGAGCTCGAGCCGGACCTTGGCCACCGCCTCCGACCCGTAGCCCTCGACCAGCATCGCGGTGGCCCGCTCCCGCGACGGCGCGCAGTGGATCATGGCCTGCTGCTCCCCGCGCGCGGGCCTGGTGTACAGCCCGCCGTACCAGAGGTCACCGCCCTGGTCCCGCATCTCGATCCAGTAGTCCCGGCCGGAGCCCTTGCGGGCGAGCTTCTCCCAGGCGTAGTCGCCCTGGCCGCCGCGGCCGACCACCACCGGCGCGTCCGCGAACAGGCCCGGCTCCTCGGGCACACTGGCTCCGGCCGGTTCCAGGGCGTTGGTGATCGGGCGGATCGACTCGACCAGCCGGCGGGCCACGCGCCGGACCTTCAGCCCCTCCTGCCCGCCGGTCCCCTCGATGTCCACCTGCAGGACCCGCCACCGCGCCGCCTCGGGACAGGGCGAGCCGGCATCACACCGGTAGGGCCAGGCGATCGCGTACTGGACCATCGCGCCCTGGTCGCCCACGGCGAAGGCCCGGCCGTCGGCGCGGCGCCCCGACGACCGGCGCCCCGACAGGGATGAGAACGACTGGCCAGGCAGGAGGGGGCGCGGGTCGCCGGCGACCCGGCCGGGGTACTCGCGCGGCTCGTGCACGGCGGTGAAGATGGTCATCCGCCGGCTGTCGTTGGCCGAAACCGCCCGGCCCCCGGGTGAGATGACCAGCCACGGCTGGCCGAACTGGGCGTAGCTCCGGGTCGTCGACTGGTCGACCTTCCAGCCCTTGGGCAGGGTCAGCTCGTATCCCTGACGCTCCCGGCGGACCACCCCGCCGGCCGAGACGGGCACCGGCGGCGGGGCGGGCAGGGTGGTCTCGACCGGCCCGGATGCCTGCGCGGTGGTCGGCGTCACCGCGGAGGTCGTCGCCGGCTGGGCCGGGCCGGCCGGCTCGCTGCCGATCCCGTTCCCGCGAACCACCAGGGCCCCGCCGACGGCCAGGGCCAGGACCAGGGCGACGGCCAGGCCGGTCGAGGCGGCCACGGCCAGGGCGCCGCGCCCGCGGCGGCGCAGGAACCGCTCGTAGGCTCCGGCCTCGGTGGGCTCGGCCTTGGCCTCCTCGGCCAGCGCCGCCCGGACTAGCTCCTCCAGGTTCACGGCGGCGTCCTCCGGCTGTCGGCGCGGTCGGGCAGCTGCCGCTCCAGGTCCTGGCGCAGGCGCGTCATGGCCCGGTTGCTCAGCGACTTGACCGTGCCCACCGGGATCTGCAGCAGCCTGGCCACCTCCTGCTCGGGCAGGTCCTGGTGGTAGCGGAGCACCAGCACGGTTCGCTGGCGGGTCGGGAGCCGGCGGATGGCCGCCCGGACGACCATGAGCTCCTCGCGGGGGCCAGGGTCGACCGCCTCGTCCCGCTCCCGGCCGGCGTGCCGCGCCTCCAGGCGCAGCCGGCGCAGCAGCGACCGGTGCCGGTTCACGAGCACCTTGCGGGCGTAGGCCTCCGGGTGCTCCTGCCTGCGCACCAGCGACCACCTCCAGTAGATGCGGACCAGCGTCTCCTGGGCCAGCTCCTCGCCCTCGGCCCAGCTCCCGGTCAGCAGAAAGCCCAGGCGGCGGAGCCGCCCGTACTGGCTGACGAAGAACTCGGGGAACTGCCGGTCCTCGGGACCCACGCCCTCTCCCGCGCTCGTTCTGGCGCCCCTGAAACGCCCAGCAACCCCGAAAGGTTCCGTTGATCGCTGCTACACTTCCGAGGTCCCGGACCGGTGCACGGGCCGGGCTCGGCGGCGTAGCTCAGAGGTAGAGCAAGCGGCTCATAATCGCTGTGTCGGTGGTTCGAGTCCACCCGCCGCTACCAGGGTTGCCGGAGCCGATCCAACGAGGAGATCAGACGATCCATGGCGAAGAAGAAGTTTGAGCGGACGAAGCCGCATTTGAATATTGGGACGATGGGGCATATCGATCACGGTAAGACGACCTTGACGGCGGCGATTACCCGGGTGTTGCACGAGCGCAACCCCGAGGTCCCCTACACCC
>DATABK010000768.1:0-2714 GCA_036259695.1 Actinomycetes bacterium
GAAGCCCCGCCTGTGGGAGCTGATGACCTCGATCTGGCCCGCCTACGAGGGCTACCAGCGCAAGACCAGGCGCGACATCCCCGTGGTGATCCTGGAGCGGACCTAGGTCTCGGTGGGCGGGGTTCCTTCGCGCCCGTGGTCGGCGGGTGGGGTTCCGGCGCCCCCGAGGCGCCCGCGCAGGGTGAGACCGAGCAGGACGCCGCCGACGAGGCCGGGGAGGGCGGCGGTCCAGGGGCGGGCGAGGCGGACCGCGATCAGAGCGACGATGGCGATCACCACCAGAAAGGCGGCGTCGTTGAGGCGCTCCATGGGGGTTCGGAGGCGGCCGGAGGAGCGCAGGCGCATGGCGCCGAGGGCGCCGGCGGCCAGGCCGACGACCAGGAGCGCCGCCGCGGCCGGGCGCCAGGACGGGGGTTCCAGGAGCAGGGTCAGCCCGACCAGGAGCAGGGCGATGCCGGCCGCTCCGGCCAGGCGGCCGGTGCGGCGGTCCGGTGCCTGGGCCACCATCTCGCCTCCTCGTGCGTTGCCCGACCGGTTGCCGGCCCAGCCTACCAACGCGCCGTGGCCAGGAACCGGGTATCGTCCCAGTTCGAGTTCGTTGTGCCGGCAACCACGAGGAGCCGCTGTGGGGGGCAAGCCGCTGGCCCTGGCCCTGGCGCTGGTCCTGGCGCTGACCGTGGCCCTCGCGGGCTGTGGAGGTGGCGGTGACGAGGGGGAAGGGTCCGGGGCGGCGGCCGGGCCGGCCGGGTTCCGGACCCGCAGCCCCGGGGTCCTGACCGTGGCCACCGAGCTGCCCAACCCGCCGTTCGTGCTCGGCGACGACCTGGACAACCTCGAGGGCGGGTTCGAGGTCGACATGGTCGACGAGATCGCCGACCGCCTCGGGATCGAGCGGGTCGAGTGGGTCGGGTTCCCGTTCACCAAGCTGGTCGCCGGGGCCCGCTGCCCGTGCGACTTCGCCGTCAACGGGGTCTCGATCCTGCCCGACCGCCGGCAGCGGGTCGACTTCTCCTCCCCCTACTTCACCGCCAACCAGGGGGTCCTGGTCCGCAAGGGCACACGAGTCACCGGGGTGGCCGACGCCCGCCGGCTCCGCTTCGGCGTCCAGGAGGCGACCTCCGGAGCCGCCTACCTGGAGCGGATCCTCAAGCCGATGAAGCAGCCCCGCACCTTCGGCTCGACCACGGCCGCGTTTACCGCCCTGCGGGCCGGGCAAGTCGAGGCCGTCATGTCGGACGTCCCGATCGTGGTCGACGCGGCCGCCAAGTACCCTGGGCTGACCGTCGCCGGCCAGTTCAAGACCGACGAGCAGTACGGGGCCGTCCTGGCCAAGGGCTCGCCCAACACCAGGGCCCTGTCCGAGGTGATCGACCAGCTCCGCGACGACGGCGTCCTCGACCAGCTGTTCCAGAAGTACTTCCCCGAGCAGGTGGACATCCCGTCGCTCGGCTGACGCCGGGCGGCGCCCACATCAGGAGCGGCCATGCTGACCATCCGGCGCGACAAGGAGATCCACCGCGAGGAGGGCGGCTGGTTCACCGCCCGCTGGCACTTCTCCTTCGACCACTACCGCGACCCCGGGAACGACAGCTTCGGGGCCATGCGGGTGTTCAACGACGACCGGCTGGTCCCCGGGGCGATCTGGCCCCTGCACCCCCACCAGGACGTCGAGGGACTCACCTACGTGGTCGAGGGCAGCTTCAAGCACGAGGACTCGGTCGGCGGCGCCCCCGGGCCCCTGCCCGCCGGGGCGGTCCAGCGCATGACGCTCGGGTCGGGGGCGCTCCACTCCGAGCAGAACGCCTCCGAGGACGAGCCGATGCGGTTCATTCAGATCTGGATCCTGCCCGACACCGCCGGCCTCCCGCCCGAGGTCGAGCAGAAGGTGTTCACCAAGGAGGACCGCTCGGGCCGGCTGCTGCGGGTGATGGGCCCCGAGGGCGGCGAGGTCGTCCGGATCCACCAGGACGCCAGCGTGCATGTGGCCTCGCTGGCCCCCGGCGACCAGGTCGAGCATCCGATCGGGCCGGGCCGCGGGGCCTACGTGTACCTGATCGACGGCCAGGCCGGCTTCGACGGCGAGCCGGTCGCCACCGGCGACGCGGCCAAGGTCACCGGGCAGCCGTCGGTGACCATCGCCGCCGACGCCCCCAGCGAGCTCATCCTGGTCGACGTGCCGCTGTCGTTCCGCCCCGTCGGGATCTGGGCCGGCCGTGCCTGACCGCGGCCGGCCGGTGCGGTTCGGCTGGTTCCTGGTCCCCGAGGCCGCCGACCCGCAGGGCCTGATCCACGGCGCCCGGCTGGCCGAGCGGGCCAACTTCGACCTCATCGGCATCCAGGACCACCCCTACCAGCGCCGCTACCTCGACACCTTCAGCCTGCTGGCCGCCCTGGCCACGGCCACCGAGCGGATCGGGCTGTTCCCCGACGTGGCCTGCCTGCCCCTGCGCCACCCGGCCATGCTGGCCAAGGCGTCGGCCTCCCTCGACCTGCTGTCCGGGGGCCGGTTCGAGCTGGGCCTGGGCGCGGGGGCGTTCTGGGACGCGATCGTGGCCATGGGCGGGCCCCGCCGCCCCCCCGGCGAGGCCGTTGACGCCCTTGAGGAGGCGGTCGCGCTGCTGCGGCTGCTCTGGAGCGACCAGCGGTCGGTCCGGTTCACCGGCCAGCACTACCGGGTCGCCGGGGTCAAGCCGGGGCCGGCGCCGGCCCCCGCC
>DATABK010000769.1:0-2126 GCA_036259695.1 Actinomycetes bacterium
CACCTCGGAGTAGCGCTCGTCGTAGAACAGCTCCTGCCACTGGCGGACCATGCCCAGGTGGCCGTTGTTGAGGATCAGGACCTTGATCGGGATCCGCTCGGTGGTGCAGGTGGCCAGCTCCTGGGCGGTCATCTGGAAGCAGCCGTCGCCGTCGATCGCGACCACCAGCTCGTCGGGCCGGCCGACCTTGGCCCCCATGGCCGCCGGGACGGCGAAGCCCATGGTCCCCAGCCCGCCGCTGTTGATCCAGGAGCGGGGCCGGTCGAAGCGGAAGTGCTGGGCGGCGTACATCTGGTGCTGGCCCACCCCGGCGACCACGACCGCCTGGCCGCCGGTCAGGGCCGACACCCGCTCGACCACGTGCTGGGGCTTGAGCGGCCCGCCGTCCTGCTGGTCGTAGCGGAAGGGGAAGCGCTGCTTCCACTGGGCGCAGGCCCGCTGCCAGGCCTCGGTGTCGCCGGCCCCCTCGGCGGCCACGGCCGCCTTGTAGGCCCCGGCCAGCTCCTCGACGACCAGCTTGACGTCGCCGACGATGGGGACGTCGGCCACCCGGTTCTTGCCGATCTCGGCCGGGTCGATGTCGGCGTGGACGATCTTGGCCTTGGGGGCGAAGGTGGCCAGGTTGCCGGTGACCCGGTCGTCGAAGCGGGCCCCGAGGGCGACCAGCAGGTCGGCCTCCTGGAGGGCGGCCACGGCGGCGTAGTTGCCGTGCATGCCGGGCATGCCCAGGGCGAGGGGGTGGCTGTCGGGGAAGGCCCCCCGGGCCATCAGGGTGGTGGTCACCGGGGCCCCGGAGGCCTCGGCCAGCTCGCGCAGGGCGGCCTCGGCCCCGGCCTTGGTGACGCCCCCGCCGACGTACAGCACCGGCCGCCGGGCCGAACGCAGCAGGGCCGCCGCCTCCCGGACCCGCTTGCCGTTGGGCCGGGTCACCGGCCGGTAGCCGGGCAGGTCGGTGGTCGACGGCCAGCTCCACTCGGTGGTGGCCTGGAGGATGTCCTTGGGCACGTCGACCAGGACCGGGCCGGGGCGGCCGGAGGCGGCGATGTGGAACGCCTCGGCGATGGCCCCGGGGATGCGGTCGATGTCCAGCACCAGCTCGTTGTGCTTGGTCACCGGCATGGTGATGCCGGTGGTATCGGCCTCCTGGAAGGCGTCGGAGCCGATCGCCCAGCTCGGCACCTGGCCGGTGATGGCCACCAGGGGCACCGAGTCCATGTAGGCGTCGCACAGGGCGGTGACCAGGTTGGTCGCCCTAGGGCCGCTGGTGGCCATGCAGACCCCGACCCTGCCGGTGGCCCAGGCGTAGCCCTCGGCGGCGTGGCCGGCGCCCTGCTCGTGGCGGACCAGGATGTGGCGTACCGACGACTCCCGCAGCGGGTCGTAGGCGGGAAGGATGGCCCCGCCGGGAAGGCCGAACACGACGTCGACGTCGCAGGCTTCCAGGCTGCGGATCAGCGATTGGGCGCCGGTGACTGTCACGGGTTGCTCCCAGGGGGGTCGGTGGCCGGGCAAGAAAAAAACCTCCTGCCCGAGGGCGTAGGAGGTTCCGCGCGGGTCCGCCTATGGCGGCGGTCCCGCGCTAGTCGATAAGTACCAGGGTGATCCGGGGCGGCATCAAGCTTCCTGTCGGGAGGTACGCTTACGTTTCTGGGATGGTACAGACCATGTCAAGCGACCGGACGGCCGAACCGGCCGTCATCTACCGTGAGCAGGCACCTCCGCCCGAGCTGGCTCCCTGGGTGCGCTGCGTCTGGGAGTTGACCGTTCAAGGCGAGGGCGGCCCCGGCTGGGTCGTGCCCGACGGCGTGCTCGATCTGGTCGCGTCCGGCCCGGAGCTGCATGTGGCCGGCCCCGACACGCGGCCATGGCCGGTCCGGCGGCAGCCGGGCGCGGTCGCCGTCGGGGTCCGGTTCCACCCGGGTGCGGCCCCGGCACTGCTCGGCCCGCCGGCCTCGGCGCTGCGCGACCTCCGGGTCGGGCCCGGCGACCTGTGGGGCCGGGCCGGCCGGGAGCTGGCCGAGCGGGTCGGCGAGCCGGACGCGGCGCGCGCGGTCGGGGCCGCGATGGGAGCGAATCCGCTGCCCGTGGTCGTGCCCTGTCACCGCGTGGTGGCCGCCGACGGCGGG
>DATABK010000770.1:0-9216 GCA_036259695.1 Actinomycetes bacterium
AGCAACTCCCAGGACTCCCGCGCCTTCGGCGTGATCCGGGAGTCGGACGTGGTCGGCCGGGCGTTCGTGCGCATCTGGCCGCTCACCCACACCGGCTGGCTCCGGCGCGACCGCTGACACCACCCGCCGCTAGACTCCTGCCGATGTTCGCCACCGCCACCGCCCTGTTCGAGGACCGGCTGCGCGACGCCGGCTTCGCCCGGGTCGCCGGGGTCGACGAGGCCGGCCGCGGCGCCCTGGCCGGGCCGCGAAGATCAAGGAGAAGCGCAGCCCCGCCCGGACCTGAGGCGGAGGGGCCAGCCCTCTTCAGCAGGACCAGCGACGAGCGCGGGCAGCTCGGCGACCAAGCCGACCCGCCGCCTCCGCCTCCGCCTCCGCCTCCGGCTGAGGTCGAGGCGCCGCCGTACCACAAGGAGGACGAGCGGCAGCCCGGGCTGCTGGCCGTCCTCCGGGAGACGGTGGTCCTGGTCGCCTTGGCCGTGCTCCTGGCCGTGGTGTTCAAGACGTTCCTGGTCGCGGCCTTCTACATCCCCTCGGGGTCGATGGAGTCGACCCTCAACATCTCCGACCGGGTGCTGGTCGAGAAGGTCTCCTACCGCTTCGGCGAGGTCGAGCACGGGGACGTGGTCGTGTTCGTCCACGAAGAGCCGGGCTCCGCGGTCCCCGGGCCGAGCAACCCGATCGCCGGCTTCTTCTCCAGCCTCGGCCAGGCCATCGGCGTGGTCCCGCCGTCGGATCGCGACTTCATCAAGCGGGTCGTCGGCCTCCCCGGCGACACCATCAACTGCCGGAACGGCGGCCTGTACCGCAACGGCGAGCCGGTGCCGGAGCCCTACCTCACCCCGGGCACCGAGACCCAGAGCTGCACCCAGACCACGGTGGGGCCCGGCGAGCTGTACGTGATGGGCGACAACCGCAGCAACTCCCAGGACTCCCGCGTCTTCGGCCCGATCAAGCGCTCGGACGTGGTCGGGCGGGCGTTCGTGCGCATCTGGCCGCTCACCGATATCGGCTGGCTCCGGCGGGACCGCTGACGCCACCCGCCGCTAGACTCCTGGCGATGTTCGCAACTGCCACCGCCCTGTTCGAGGACCGACTGCGCGACGCCGGCTTCGGCCGGGTCGCCGGGGTCGACGAGGCGGGCCGCGGCGCCCTCGCCGGGCCGCTGGTCGCCGCCGCCGTCATCCTGCCCAGGGACTGCCCGATCGAGGGGCTGGCCGACTCCAAGCTGCTCACCCCCGAGCGCCGCCGCAGCCTGGCCGCCCAGATCCAGGAGCACGCCGAGGCGGTGGCCGTCGTCCGCATCGGCCCCGACACCATCGACCGGGTCGGGCTCCAGCGGGCCAACATCGCCCTGCTGGCCAGGGCCCTGCGGGAGCTGGAGGGGGGCTACGACTACGCCCTGGCCGACGGCTTCCCCCTGCCCCGCATGCCGGCCCCGGTCCTCGGGGTCAAGAAGGGCGACCAGGTCGCCACCTGCGTGGCCGCGGCCAGCATCATCGCCAAGGTCACCAGGGACAAGATCATGACCGGGGCGGCCCGCCGCTACCGCGGCTACGGGTTCCAGCGGCACAAGGGCTACGGCACCGACGAGCACTGGGCCGCCCTGCGCCGACTCGGCCCCTCGGCTTACCATCGCCACTCCTTCACGGGCGTGGCCGCACCGTGGGCAACCGGTCACCCGGCGGTGACGAACGACCAGGAAGGGGGAGTGCCGATGATCACGGCGGGCGCACTCGAGACCGCTGGTGACGAGGAGGAGCGCCAGTGAGCGCCGAGGATCTCGAGCGCTACGAGGCCGACATGGAGCTGCAGCTCTACCAGGAGTACCGGGACGTGCTGAGCATGTTCCAGTACGTCATCGAGACCGAGCGCCGCTTCTACCTGGCCAACAAGTTCGACCTCCAGATGCGCAACCAGGACGGCGACACCTACTTCGACATCACCCTGCACGACGCCTGGGTGTGGGACATGTACCGGCCGGCCCGGTTCGTCACCCGGGTCCGGGTGGTCACCTTCAAGGACGTCAACATCGAAGAGCTCATCCGCAAGGACGAGATCTGACCTCTCTCGGCGGAGCGGGGCATCCATGGGGTTCAACGCGACCCGGCGGTACCGGGACAAGAAGACGGTCGACATTGCGCTGCTGGTCGCCGCCATCCTGATCGTCCTGGGCCTGCTGGCCTGGGTGTTCGCGGCCGGGGGCAACTGACCGTCGGGGGCGTGGTAGCGTGCGCCCCTATGGTACGAACCTCTCGGGCCGCCCGCGCCCGGGCACGGCGGATGCGCAGGCGACTCCTGGTGGGGTGCAGCCTGCTGCTGGTGTTCCTGGTCGTGGCGACCACGGCCGGGTACGGCTACGTGCACTACCGTTTCGGCCAGATCCGCTCGGTGAAGGTCCCGGGACTGCACAAGTCGAGCAGCGGCCGCCCGTTCAACCTGCTGGTCGTCGGCTCCGACTCCCGCGAGGGCCTGGAGGACGCCGACGGCAGCCGCTACGGCGACGTCGGCGGCCAGCGCAACGACACCACCCTGGTGGTCAGGGTCGAGCCGGCCCGCAAGCGCGTCTCGATGCTTTCCATCCCCCGCGACCTGGTCGTCCCGATCGCCGGCACCGGCGCCGAGAACCGCATCAACGCCGCCTTCACCGAGGGCCCCGGCCAGCTGGTCAAGACCATCGAGCAGAGCTTCGGCATCCCCATCCACCACTACGTGCTGATCGACTTCGACGGCTTCCGGGCCATCGTCGACGCCCTCGGCGGCATCGACGTCCGCTTCCCGTATCCGTCGCGCGACGCCAAGTCCGGCCTCGACATCCGCGAGGCCGGCTGCCGCCACCTCAACGGCGGCCGGGCCCTGGCCCTGGCCCGCAGCCGCTACTTCTCCTACCAGGTCGACGGGGTCTGGCGCAGCGACCCCTGGGCCGACCTGGGCCGCATCCGCCGCCAGCAGGCGTTCCTCCAGGCCCTGACCAAGGCCGCCCTCGACAAGGGCCTGACCAACCCGGTCCGGGCCAACGCCTTCGTCGGCTCCCTGGTCCACGAGGTCACCAAGGACAGCGCCCTGCGGGTGAGCGACGTCATCCGCACCGGCGCCGCCTTCCGCTCCTTCAGCCCCTCCAAGCTGGCCACCTACACCCTCCCGGTGAACGTCAGCACCGACCACCCCCTCGGCGACGTCCTCCTCCTCAAGCAGCCCGACGCCCAGACCGTGGTCAGCAACTTCCTCGGCCGCCCCACCGCCACCCAGGAGGCCGCCCCCGGCGCCACCGCACCGGCCAACACCCGGGTCACCGTCCTCAACGCCCTCGGCACGGCCGGCCTGGCCGCCTCCACCGCCACCAGGCTCCGCCGCTCCGGCTACCGCATCGCCACCGTCGGCAACGCCCCCTCCGCCGACCTCCCCAAGTCCCAGATCGCCTACGCCCCCGGACGCCTGGCCGACGCCAAGACCTTGGCCAGCACCCTCATCGGCGATGCCAGCCTGGTGGAGGACGCGTCGCTCTCCGCCCCCAACCTCACCCTCATTCTGGGACCGGGGTTCGGGGGGATCCGGGCCTTGCCGGCCGGGAGCGGGTCGGGTGCGGAAGGCGGGTCGAGCACGGGCGGTGGGTCGGCCGGTGGGTCGGGGTCCAAGGCCAAGAAGCCGTCGAAGTCCAAGAAGGCGGTTCCGGACCTCCGACCGTACGACCCCCGCCCCTGCTGACCGGCACACCCGCCGGAAGAACGTCACTCGCCCGACTCGAGGGCGAGATCGGGCCCCATGCACCCGCAACGCCCTGCGGGCGCATGCGCGGGCGGGAGCCGGCACTCACCTGGCTCTGAGGCCGGCCCCGTTCCCTCATCTGGGTGGTGCCAAGGGCCGCCATGCGCCACACCGCCGCCGGAGTCCGGGGTCCCATTCGCCCACGTGGCTCGGTGTCGGGACGCCCATTCGCTCACCTGGCTTCGGGCCAGGCACCCCGCTCGCTTGGGGCCAGGCGGGCCTGCTCAGGCGGGCCGACGTCGCCGGTGCTGGAGCCCACGCAGCTTCAGCACCGGCCGGCTGAGCCTGAGCCGTTGCTGCATCGAGAGGCTGTAGTCGCCGCCGCCCGTGGCCGACCGCGAGCCGGCGCCCCCGTATCCGGGCCCTCCACGCTCCTCGCCCCTCGAACCACCACCTTCCAGACGGGCCCCCGGGCCGCTCGCGCCGAGGCCGCCGGACCCTGGACCGCTGGTTGCCGGCAAGGGGCCGGTCTGGCCGACCCAGTCGCCGAGTGCTGCCGCCAGCAGTCCGCTGAGGCGCGGGACGTCCTGCACCGGCAGCCGGAAGGTCCTGACGCACCGATCGTCCTGCCAGACGCTCAGCACGACCAGGTCCCGCTCCGGGTGCCAGGTGACGCGCAGCCCAGTCCCGCGCTCGTCGAGGAACATATCCCGGCGCGACGACAGTGCTCGCGTGTTCTCCACAGGTCCAGGGTGGTCGCTCTCGAGCCGATGTTCAAGGCCCCCGGTCCGCGCGTCCCGGCGACCGCCCAGGACTTTTCCACATTCTTGGCAGGGTCGTCCTCTTCGGGGTTCCCCGGCGGCTAGGGTGCGCCCATGCCTACCAAGCACCCTGCCGATCGCGCCGAACTGGGGCGGCGCGGCGAAGCGCTCGCCTGTGCCCGGCTGACCGCAGCCGGCCTGCGCGTCGTGGCCCGCAACTGGCGCTGCCAGACGGGTGAGATCGACGTGGTCGCCGAGGCCCCGGGGTTGCTGGTCTTCTGCGAGGTCAAGACCCGGCGTGGCGACGGCTACGGCACTCCGGCCGCCGCCGTCAACGCCGCCAAGCAGGCCCAGCTGCGCCGCCTGGCCGGCGCCTACCTGCGGGCCACCCCGCACCGGCCCGTTCGCGTCCGCTTCGACGTCGTGACCGTGATCTGGCCCCGCCACGGTCAGCCGCGGGTCGAGCACCTCAAGGGAGTGCTGTGAGCATGCTGGCCCGCCTGGCCACGGCCGCGCTGGTCGGCCTCACCGCCCACCCGGTCGGGGTCGAGGTCGACATCGGCCGGGGCCTGCCCGCCGTGACGGTGGTCGGACTCGGTGGCACGGCCGTGCTGGAGGCCCGCGACCGGCTCCGGGCCGCGTTCGGCAACACCGGGTACGAGTGGCCGGATCGGCGCATCACCGTTTCCCTGCCACCGGCCGACCTGCCCAAGCAGGGATCCGGGTTCGACCTGCCGATCGCGATCGGCCTCCTGGCGGCGGCCGGGTCGGTGCCGCCGACCGCCCTGGAGGGCCTGTGGGCCATCGGCGAGCTCGGGCTCGGCGGTGACGTCCGCGCGGTCAAGGGCGTGCTGCCGGCCGCCCTGGCCGCCCGCCGGGCCGGCGCCCGGCTCCTGGTCGTCCCGCAGGCCAACCTGGTCGAGGCCGCCTTGGTCCCCGGCCTTCCGGTCGCCGGGGCGGCCTCGCTCGGGCAGGTCGGGGAGTGGCTGGTCGGGCGGGCCGACCTGGGCCGTCCCGGCCCTCCCCCCGACCCACCGATCCCGCCGGCGGAGGACCTGGCCGACATCCGCGGCCAGCACCAGGCCCGCCGGGCGCTCGAGATTGCCGCCGCCGGCGCCCACAACCTGCTCTTCACCGGCCCTCCGGGCGCCGGCAAGACGATGCTGGCCCGACGCCTTCCCGGGCTGCTGCCACCACTCGAGCAGGACGAGGCACTCGAGGTGACCCAGGTGTTCTCGGCCGCCGGGCTCCTCGGCCCGGACGCCGGCCTCATCAGGGTCCGGCCGTTCCGCGCCCCTCACCACGCCATCTCGGTCGCCGGCCTCGTCGGCGGCGGCCAGGTCCCGCGCCCCGGCGAGGTCTCCCTGGCCAACCACGGCGTCCTCTTCCTCGACGAGCTGCCGGAATTCTCCCGGGCGGCCTGCGAGGCGTTGCGTCAACCTCTCGAGGAGGGTGAGGTCACCGTCTCGCGGGCCATGACCAGCGTCCGGTTCCCGGCCAGCTTCGCCCTGATCGCGGCGGCCAATCCGTGCCCGTGCGGGCACCTCGGGGACAGCCGGTTCGCCTGCCGGTGCAGCCTGTACGACCTGCACCGCTACGCCAGCCGGCTCTCCGGGCCGCTGCTGGACCGCATCGACCTCTACGTCCAGGCCGAGCGGCTCACCGCCGACGAGCTCACGCGCGCGCCCGACGCCGAGCCGACCGCGGGCGTGCGGGCGAGGGTGCTGGCCGCCCGCGCCCTCCAGCGGAGCCGCCAGGGCGCCGAGAACGGCCGCCTGTCCTCGGCCGACGTGGCCGTCCACTGCCAGGTGACCTCGCCCGCCCGCCGCATCCTGATGGCCGCCGTCGACCGGCTCGGTCTCAGCGCCCGCGGGTTCCACCGCGCCCTGCGTGTCGCCCGAACCGTCGCCGATCTCGCCGGCTCCGACCGGATCGAGGAGCATCACGTCAAGGAGGCCCTCAGCCTCCGCCACCTCCCGATCATCGGCGACCGGGAGGCGGAGCTCGTATGAGTGCCGACACAAGGGCGGAGGGTCGTCCGTCGTGGCGGGTTCCTCGGCCGGGGCAGCCGGAGGCGCAGCTCGTATGACGGGCGCAGACGGCCGGCCGCCGTGGTGGACTCCTGGGCTGGGGGAGCGGGACGCGCTGCTGGCGCTGGCGGCCACGCCGGGGCCGCTGCCGGCGACGGTGGCGACCCGGCTGGCCGAGGGCAGGGAGCCGTCGAGCCTGCTCAGAGCCCACAGTCCCGAGCCCGCGGCCGTGGCCGCGCAGCTCGACACCCTGGGCCTGCGGCTCCTGGTGCCGGGTGACGAGGACTGGCCGTTCGTGGCCTCACCGTCCGACCCGCCGTGCGCCTGGCTCTTCGTCGCCGGACCGGCCCCACCACAGGCGGCGGCCTCGGTTGCGGTGGTGGGCGGTCGTCGCGCCTCGCCGCTGCGCCGGGCTGCCGCCCGGTCCATCGGCGCCGGGCTGGCCAGGGCGGGCTGGTGCGTGGTCAGCGGCGGCGCGGTCGGCGTCGACGCGGCCGCGCACGCCGGTGCCCTGGACGCTGGTGGGACGACCGTCGTCGTGCTCGGCTGCGGCCTGGACGTTCCCTATCCCCGCGCCAACATCGGCCTGTTCGCCAGGGTTCGGGCCTCAGGCGGCACCCTGGCGAGCGAGCACCCGCCCGGCGGCCAGCCCCGGGCGGCCAACTTCCTCCCCCGAAACCGCCTGATCGCCGCCCTCTCGGCCGCCGTCGTGGTGGTCGAGGCCGCCGAGGACTCGGGCAGCCTCTCCACCGCCCGGGCCGCCGGCAGCCGCGGCGCAGGCCGGGTCCTCGTCCTGCCCGGCGCTCCCTGGGATCCGGGCGCCGCCGGCTGCAACCAGCTCATCCGCGACGGCGCCACCCTGGTGCGCAGCCTGACCGACATCCTCGAGGAGCTCGGTGCCACCGTGACCGGCGCCCCACCCAACGGCGCCCCGGTCAACGGCGCCCCGGCCGACGGCGCCCCGGCGGCCTGGCCCGGGCTGGACGGTCCCGCCCGAGCGGTCCTGACGGCCCTGATCGACGGCCAGCTCCTCACCCCCGGCCGTCTGGCCACTGTCACCGGCCTCCCACCCGCCACCCTCGACGGCGCCCTGCTCGACCTCGAGCTGACCGGCCTCATCCGCCGAACCACCGCCGGTGTGCAGGCCA
Source organism: Actinomycetes bacterium (assembly GCA_036259695.1). Lineage (GTDB taxonomy): Bacteria > Actinomycetota > CALGFH01 > CALGFH01 > CALGFH01 > CALGFH01. The sequence continues at coordinate 7,645 of DATABK010000770.1, forward strand.
TCCGCCTCCCCGCGGCGCAGACCGCCGGCCCCCGAGGCCCCCCTTGGGCCGATTCGCCCTCCGAGGCGGATGCGCAGGGCGGGTCGCCCCGGCCGAGGAGCCTCGGCGTGGCGGACCGGCTGAGCCAGGATGCTTGAGTGTGGCGGGTTCGCTGGGGATGATGGCCGCGATGACTAATCATCCCGCCCAAAGCGCCCCGCCGGAGCCCACGTTGGACGGCGACCCGGATGGGCTTGCGCCGGCGGCTCGGCACGGCTTGGAGGCGTTCGTCGCCCATCTGCGGGATGAGCGGGGGCTGTCGGTCCATACCGTGGCGGCGTACCGGCGTGACATGACCCAGTTCCTGCAGTTCGCCGCCCGGGCTGGGGTGACCGACCCGGCGCAGGTGGAACCGCTGCTGCTCCGGAGGTTCCTGGCCCTGCAGCGGACCCGGGGGCTCGCCGCCGCGTCGATCTCGCGGAAGGCGGCCGCCCTGCGGACGGGGTTCCGGTTCCTGGCCCGCCGGGGGCTCGTGCCTGATGATCCCGCCGCCGGGCTGGGATCCCCCCGCGGGCCCAAGCGCCTGCCGGTGGTGCTCAAGCCACGCCAGGTCGACCGTCTGCTCGCCGGGCCGGATCCGGTTGACCCGGTGGGCCTGCGCGACCGGGCGATCCTGGAGCTCCTGTACGCGACCGGCATCCGGGTCGGGGAGCTCTGCGGTCTTCGCCTCGGCGACGTCGACCTGGCCGCCGACACCGTCCTGGTGCTCGGCAAGGGAGCCAAGCAGCGGATCGTGCCCTTCGGCGAGCCGGCCCGCGTCGCCCTGCTGGACTACCTCGCCAAGGGCCGCGCGGCCATGCTCCCCGGCCCCGACCGTCCGGCCGCCTCGACCACCGCGGGCAAGCGGGGCGCCAAGGCCGATCAGGAGGCGTTGTTTTTCAATCGGCGAGGCAGGCCGATGACCCAGCGGGACGTGCGCGGAATGCTCGAGCGATATCGCGTGTCGGCAGGCGCGCCCGCCGGGACCAGCCCGCACACCCTGCGGCACAGCTATGCGACCCATCTCCTGGAAGGCGGCGCCGATCTGCGGGCGGTGCAGGAATTGCTCGGGCACGTTGCCCTGACCACGACCCAGACCTACACTCACGTCTCGAACGAACGGCTCCGCCACGTCTACGAGCAGGCGCATCCGCGCGCCTGAACTGACGAGACGAGCCGGGGCGCCAGCCGCCCCGGTATGGTGGACCGGGTAACAAACGCCGGAACGACCAGTCGGTCACGCCCGGCCAAAGGGGGGGCTTCTTGGACGTGCCGTCGTCCGTGGAACGGTTGTGGGAGGAGTTCAAGCTCAAGGCGTCCGCTGACGCCCGCGAGCGGCTCATCCTCCACTACGCGCCGCTGGTCAAGTACGTGGCCGGCCGGGTCTCGGTTGGCCTGCCACCGAACATCGAACAGGCCGATCTGGTGTCCTACGGCATCTTCGGCCTGATCGACGCGATCGAGAAATACGACCTCGAACGGGGCATCAAGTTCGAGACCTACGCGATCTCGCGGATCAAGGGCGCGATCATCGACGAGCTGCGGGCCATCGAC
>DATABK010000771.1:0-2319 GCA_036259695.1 Actinomycetes bacterium
GGGCGGTTCCTGTGCCGTCGTGCCGGCACTTCCGGTGATGCCTGAGGGCATCGCCTCGGCTGCTGTGCCGCCGCCACCGGCGGGAGCTGCCGTGGTGCCGGGGCCAGGAGCCACCGTGCCTGCGGCTGCCGGGGCGGTGGCCTCTGCGGCGGTGGCCGTACCGCCGTCTGCGGGAACCGCCGTGCCGCCGCCCCCGGGAACCGCTGTGCCCACATCCGCCGCCGCGTCCGCCGGTGGCGCCTCCAGCGTGGCTCGTAGGCAGTCGGCGAACTGGCCGAACAGGCGGGCGGCGACGTCGTTGATGGCGCCGCCGCGGCCGAAGGAGGCGACTTTGCCGGTGAGTTGGACGTCGCTGGTGACGTGGAGTCGGGTGCGGGTGTCGTCGACAGGCTCGAGGCGGGTCTCGACGGCGGCGCGGGCGGTGCCGGCGCCCTTGGTGTCGCGGCCGCTGGCGGCGAGGCGGGCGCTGTGGTTGGCCTCGTCGACGGCTTCGACCACGACCTTGCCCTTGTAGGACATGCGCAGGGGGCCGAGCTTGACCGCGACCGTGCCCTCGTAGGTGTCGTCGTCGCCCACGCCGGTGAGGGCGGCCCCGGGCATGCACGGCGCCACCCGGGGGATGTCGTTGACCAGGGCCCAGACCCGGTCCAGAGGGGCGTCGACCTCGACCGTGTTCTCGATCCTCATGAGAGCCTCCTGCTGATGAGCATGGCGCCGACCCGATCCAGGTCGGCCTCGACGTCGATGTCGGCGTCGCTGCCGAGGTCGCCGACCTCCACCCGGTGGACCCGGTCGGGGTGGGCGGCGAGCAGGTCGCGGGCGCCGGTGTCCCCGGTCAGGCCGAGCAGGTCGGGCAGGAGCCGGCGGTCGAACAGCTTGGGGTGGCCGGGACGGCCGCCGTAGGTGGCGGTGACCGCCGGGCCGGCCCCGGCCCGCCAGGCCTCGACCAGCCGGGCCACGGCGCCGGCCGTGACCAGTGGCTGGTCGCCGAGCAGGACCACCACCGCTTCCCAGCCGTCGCCGGCCTGGGCCAGGGTGCTGGCCAGGACGTGCCCCATCCCCTCGGCCCACCCCTCCACGACCAGCGGCTCGGCCCGGCCCAGGTCGACCCGGTCCAGCACCTCACCGGCGGCGCCCCCAAGGGCGACCACCACCCGGTCCACCGGGGCCGTAGCGACCGCGGCCAGGACGTGAGCCAGCAGCGGCCGGCCGTCCAGGTCGGCCAGCTGCTTGGGGCGGCCCATGCGGGTCGACCCGCCGGCGGCGAGCACCACCCCCAGCACCGGTCCGCCCATCTACAGCGCTCCCCGCTCCCGGATGGAGTGGACGGGGGCGGTGCGCTCGGACAGGGGGCCGCCGCGGCGGCCGTGGCGGGCCGCGATCACCTCGGCCAGGATCGACACGGCCGTCTCCTCGGGGGACTTGGCCCCGATGTCGAGGCCGATCGGGCCGGAGATGCGGGCGATGTCGGCGTCTCCGAACCCGGCCTCGCGCAGCCGCTCCAGCCGCTCGGCGTGGGCCCGGCGGCTGCCCATGGCCCCGATGTAGGCCACCGGGCTGCGCAGCAGGGCGGTCAGGGTGGGGTCGTCGAAGCGGGGCTCGTGGGTGAGCACGGCCGCGTAGGTGGCGTCGTCGGGCGGGTTGGCGGCCAGGTACTCCTGGGGCCAGGCGACCACGACCTCGTCGGCGTCGGGGATCCGCTCCTTGGTCGCGAACCGCTCGCGGGCGTCGATCACGCTGACCTTGAAGCCGGTGAAGCGGGCCAGGCGGGCCAGGGCGGCGGCGAAGTCGACCGCCCCGACGATCAGCAGCCGCGGCTGAGGGGCGAACACGTCGAAGAACAGCTCGCGGCCCTCGACCTCGCGGACGGCCGCCTCCTCACCGGGCAGCAGCTCCCGGGCCAGGCGGGTGGCCGCCTCGTCCAGCGCCGGGTCGCCGAGCGAGCCCTCGACCGCGTCCGGGGTGACCAGCAGCTTGGCCCCCACCCCGGCCCCGGCGACGATCGTGACCAGCGCCCCCCGCCGGTCGGCCTTGACCAGGTCGCGGACGGGCTCCCATCCGAGGTCCCCCATGGCTAGGGGAGGGGTTCGACGAACACGTCGATGATCCCGCCGCAGGCCAGGCCGACATCCCAGACCATCTCGTCGGTGATGCCGAAGGTGACCAGGCGGGCCGGCTCGCCGGCCAGCACCCGGCCGGCCTCCTCGAGCACCGCCCCCTCGACGCAGCCGCCGGACACGCTGCCGACCCAGCGGCCGTCGTCGCTGACCGCCATCTTGGCCCCAGGGGGCCGCGGGGCCGACCCTTTGACCTTGGTCA
>DATABK010000772.1:0-2237 GCA_036259695.1 Actinomycetes bacterium
AACCGGAGTGCCCGGAACCAGCCCGCCCGCAACCGGCGCGTCGGGAACCGGGGCACCCGGGACCGGGGCGGCTGGAACGAGCGCATCCGGAACCGTCGCGCCCGGTGCTGGGCCGTATGGGGCTGCGGTGGGGCAGTCGGCACGCGGGACGGGCGGGGGCTTCGCGGCCGCGCCGGCGTCCGACGCGCAGTTCACCCGCGACGAGCTCTGCCGCGCCGCCGGAGCCAACGTGGACCAGCTCCTGGAGCTGGAGTCGTTCGGCCTGGTGAGCGCCCGCGGCAGCGGGGAGCGGGGCGCCTGGTACGGGGGCGACGACCTGGTCCTGCTGCGCCTGGCCCGCGAGCTGGCCGACTACGGCCTGGAGGCCCGCCACCTCCGCATGTACAAGCTGTTCGCCGAACGCGAGGCGGCCCTGTTCGAGCAGGTCGTCGCGCCCCTTGTCCGCCAGCGCAACCCCGAGGCCAGGGCCCGCGCCCGCGACACCATCCAGGCCCTGGCCCAGCTCGGCGGGCGCATGCGCGACCTCGCCCTCCGCTCCGCCGTCCACGGCCTGGCCGACACCCGCGACCCGCACCGTTGACCGGTTGCTAGCTCCACTTGTCCACCTAGCAACATGTCAATAAATCCCCAATCCGGCGGCATTCGGGGACGGAGGCCGGGTGCTCCGCCGAGGCTGACCGCTCCCGGGAGGCAGGTTGCCCCCCGGGCTCTGGCCGTTGTCATCGTCCTGGCGGCAACCCTGAGCACCCACGGTGGGTCGGGGTCGGCCACCGCGGCCCCGGCGAACCTCGCCGGTGGGCCGGGGTCCGCCTCCTTGGCCTTGGTCGCCACCGCGACCCCCGCGAACTCCGGAGCGGGAATCCAGGTCGCCGCCGCGACCCAGGCGGCGGTGGCGGCGCCCCGGGTGAAGGCGAGGGCGGTGATCCTGGCCGACGAGGCCACCGGTCAGGTGCTGTACGAGCGGAACGCCGGCTCGGCCCGGGCGATGGCCTCCACCACCAAGGTGATGACCGCGCTGCTGACCCTCGAGCGGCTCGACGAACGCAAGCTCGTGACGATCGGCCCTGGCCCGCCGAAGGTGGGGGAGGAGTCGCTGCGGCTGCGCCAGGGCGAACGGCTCACCATTCGACAGCTCCTTCTGGGGCTGATGCTGAAGAGCGCCAACGACGCCGGCGTGGCCCTCGCCGAGGCGGTCGACGGGAGCGAGGCCGCCTTCGTCCGGCGGATGAACCGCAAGGCGGCCGCCCTCAGGCTCAGCGCGACCAACTACGTGACCCCCTATGGCCTCGACCGGCCCGGCCACCAGACCAGCGCCCGCGACCTGGCCCGACTCTGGGAGGTGGCCATGCGCCGGGCCGACTTCCGGGCCCTGGTCGCGACCAAGGCCGCCCGCCTGCCCGGTGGGCCGTTGTCGCTACGTCGATTCGTCACCACGAACCAGCTGCTCGGCTCCTACCGGTGGACGGTCGGGGGCAAGACCGGGTTCACCAACCGGGCCGGGCGGTGCCTGGTCGCCTCGGCCAGCCGCGGCGGCCGCCGGCTGGTCGCGGTCGCCCTCGGCTCGCCCAACGCCTTCCCGGACGTGCAGGCCCTGTTCGAGTACGGCTTCTCCAAGTTCGTCCGGGTCCGGCTGGCCCAGCGCGGCCAGCCCGTCTCGGAGGCCCCCGGCCGCCCGGCCGCCTTCCAGGCCGCTGCCGACGCCGACGCCCTGGTTCGCCTGGACCAGCTCGACGAGGTCCGCCTGACCCTCCCCGAGGGCGGGACCACCGGGACGACCTCGGCCTGGTTCACCGGCCGGGGCCAGCGGCTGACCAGGATCCGGCTGGCTCCGGCCTCAGGGGGTGGCGCCGGGACGGCCTCGACGCTCATCCCGCATCCCACGGCCTCGGGCGTTGCCCCCTCCACGGCCGGCGGCGGGCAGCCGGCCGGGGCAGCCGGGGCAGGGGAGCCTCCGCGACCCGCCATCACCGCGCAGGCAACGGTCAAGCCTTGGCCCGTCCCGCCCGGAGCCCCCGCCCCGGCGATCGACCCATTCCTCCGCCGCGACCCCCCGTGACCCCGCCGGACGACCCTGGCCCCGGCCCACCGGCCGCGTTCTCCTCGCCGGGCGACCCCCCGTCCGGCCCTCCGCCGGTGGGGGAGGAGGAGCGGCCGGCGGTGCGGCTGCTGGTGGGTCGGGAGGCGCTGCAGCAGCGGGTGGCGGAGCTGGGGGCCGAGCTGCGGGCCGACTACCGGGG
>DATABK010000773.1:0-3894 GCA_036259695.1 Actinomycetes bacterium
GCTGGCCGTGGTGGCCAGCGCCTTCGTCGCCGGGCGGCTGACCCGGACGACCCCGTCGGCCCCGGCGGCGGCGCCCGACACCACCGGGCCCGGCTTCCTCGACGAGGGGCCGGAGACCGGCCGCCGCGACTTCGGCTGGGAGATCCGCGACCGCGAGCTCACCGTCGAGCTGACCAGCGTCACCGTCGGCACCGGCTTCAGCCGGCTCGAGCTGCACGTCGACGGAGTCCGGCGGGGCCGGGAGATCAGCGCCATTGAGGGGCTCCGGATCCGCGACGCCGACGGCCGCGACCTGCTGCTTGGCGGCCAGGTGGACCGGATCGCGACCGCGGCCAGCCGGCCGTCGCCCGGCGGCGGCACCGACATCGAGGTCGTGCTCGACCGGCCGCTGGACCTGAAGGCGGTCGCCACCGTCGAGCTGCGCGGGCTGACCGTGGCCCGGGGGGTCCAGGAGCGGATCGGCGGCACCCTGGTCGACCGGGAGCTGCGGCGCCAGGCCGCCGACAACCTCGACGACACCACCTGGCTGGCCACCCGCCGGGGCTGTCCCGGCTGCCAGCTCCGGGTGGCCTGCGAGGACTGCACCGGGGTCCGGGTGACCGGGTACGCCTACCGCCGCGGCCGGGTCATGATCGCCGTCGAGGCCCTCGACCAGGTCGAGCAGACCGCCCTCAACGCCTCCCGGCGGCGGGTGCTGGTCACCGACGACGCCGGCCTGTCCGAGCTACCGGCCTGGATCGACGGGTCGGGCGGGTCGGCGGTCATCTCGATCGCGGCCGACCTGCTGGCCGGGCTCAGCCTCGGTGACTCCGGCGACGACGACCCGATGGTCTTCAACGTCGCCATCCAGGCCCAGGCCGAGGAGGTCGTCCGCGGCAACTGGACCATCACCTCGGCGGTCCGCTGATGCGCGCCTGGTGCCCCCGCTGCGACGCCGTCCGGCCGGGTGAGACCGTCTGCCCGGTCTGCCAGACCACCCTGGCCACCCTGGATGACACCGGCCCGGGCGAGCAGGCGCCGGGCCTGCCGCCGCCGCCCGACCCGGCCCCGGCCCCACCGGCGGCCCCGCCCCGGCTGCGGGTCGCCCTGACCGCGGCCACCCTGGTCCTGGCCGGCCTGGCCTTCGTGGCCGGGCGAAGCATCGCCCGCCCGGCCGCCCGCACCGAGGCCGCCACCGCCGCGACGACCTCGACCACCGCCCCCGAGCCGGGCGCCGACCGGCGTGAGCTGGGCTGGACGGCCCGGGCCGGCGGCCTCTCCATCACCGCCGTCGAGGCCGGCCGGGTGGCCACCGACCGGCGGGAGACGGTCGCCTCGGTCACCTTCCGCATCCGGGGCATCCCCGGCAACCAGCGCGTCCTCGGCCTGCGGGGGCTGACCCTGCTCGACTCCGGGGGCGGCGTGTTCGCCACCGTCGACCAGCGCCAGTTCGGCCGCGAGGGCGGCGCCCCGGTCCTGCCCGTGGACGGCCAGGACGGCACCTACCGGGTGGTCACCGGCCCCGCCCCCCGCCTGTCCTCGCTGGCCAGGATCCGGCTGACCGGGGTGGTGGTGGTCCAGCCGCGGGACCGGACCATCCAGCTCGACACCTCGACGCCCTGGCCGCCCGGCCCGCGGATGCAGGCCGTCGACCCCGGGCCGGAGGACGCCGTCGAAATCGGCGTCGGCCACTTCCGCCAGCAGCCGATCCAGCTCGAGCTCCGGGTCACCTCGGTGTTCGTGCGCGACGGGCTGGCCACCGTGGTGGTCGACGCCTCCTCGGGGTTCCGGGGCGTGCCCGGCGAGTTCCTGCCCATCGCCGGCGAGCTCCGCGACGGCAACCGGGTCCTGTGCACCCGCACCTCGCTGCTGGGCGAGGACCCGGGCGCCCAGGCCGTCCAGGGCCTGGTGCTCAGCTGCCCGACCCGGCCGGTGCCGCGGCTGACCCTGGCCGTCGGGGTCGGTGCCAGAAGGCTCCCGCTCGAGGTCACCCTGCAGCCATAACCACCTTGGAGGTCCCATGCCCGACGACGCCGATCCCGCCGAGGAGCCGACCGCCCAGGCGCGGGCCCGGCGCCGCGACCGCCCCCTGGTCCAGCGGGCGATCGTCTCCGACGCCCTCATGGACCCCGAGGAGCGGGAGCGGATCGGCTTCGACCCCAGCCCCACCGCCCCCATCCCGGTGGTGATCGAGCTCAACCTGCGCCACCGCGACGGCCTGGAGGGGGCGGCCCGGCAGTTCCTGGCCCACTTCGCCGCCATCCTGCCCGACGCCCCCGACCCCGACCGGGTGGCTGACACCTACTACCGGTGCGAGCTCACCGAGGCCGAGATCCTGCGGCTGGTCGAGGCCGACCAGGCCCAGGAGGACGCGGCCCGGCGGGCCATCTACCGGGTCTGGCCCGACTTCCCGGTCCACCCGCTGATCGACATGTCGTGCGCCACCGTCAAGGCGGACGCGGCCCGCCGCTCCTTCGACGCCACCGGCCGGGGCATCACCTGGGCCGTCCTCGACTCCGGCATCGACGCCGACCACCACCACTTCCGCCGCTACGAGACCCTCAAGGGCGACGTGGCCGACCTGCACCGCGACTTCACCAAGCCGGGCGAGCCGACGGTCGGCGAGGCCCTGGTCGACCGCTACGGCCACGGCACCCACGTCGCCGGCATCATCGCCGGCGGCCTCCCGGCCAAGCTGCCGAGGGGCAGCGACCTGCGGGTGGTGGAGCGGGTCTTCGACCCGGCCCGCCCCGAGACCCCGAGAGTCCAGGACCGGGTGGTCAGCCAGCCCGAGGCGCTGGCCGGGATCGCCCGGGAGACCAAGCTGGTCAGCCTCAAGGTGCTGGACGACCGCGGGAACGGCCACTCCATGAACGTGCTCCGGGCGCTGGAGTACGTGCGCAAGGACATCAACGGCTACGGCAAGCTGCTGCGGGTCCACGGGGTCAACCTCAGCCTCGGCTACGAGTTCGACCCCAAGTGGTTCGCCTGCGGCCAGAGCCCCATCTGCGCCGAGGTCGACCGGCTGGTCCGCTCCGGGGTGGTGGTGGTCGTGGCCGCCGGCAACACCGGCTACGGCAGCCTGACCGCCCTGGCCCGCCAGACCAACGTCGGCCTGACCATGACCATCAACGACCCCGGCAACGCCGCCCTGGCCATCACCGTCGGCGCCACCCACCGGGACATGCCCCACACCTACGGGGTGTCGTACTTCTCCTCCAAGGGCCCGACCGGGGACGGCCGGCTCAAGCCGGACCTGGTCGCCCCCGGCGAGCGCATCACCTCCTGCGCCGCCGGCAAGGCCCTGACCAGCGCCTTCCCGGATGAGGAGGCGCCGGCGGCGTCGCGGACGGCGGTGTACGTCGAGGACTCGGGCACCAGCATGGCCGCCCCCCACGTCTCGGGGGCGGTGGCCAACCTCCTGTCCGTCCGCCGCGAGTTCATCGGCCGGCCCGACGACGTCAAGCGGGTCTTCCTGGAGTCGGCGACCTCCCTCGGCCGGGAGCGCTATTTCCAGGGATACGGCCTCGTCGACCTGATGCGCGCGATCCAGTCGATCTGACCGAACTCATCAGGGCGAACGCCCTTGAAATGGCCCGAATGCAGTAGGAAGATCAACAACCCCGATTACGACATCCGTCGCATGACGCGCTAACCTCCGCCCGTATGGTGCTGGGGTTCTTGTCGCACCGGCACGGGGGGGCTCATTCGTCATGCTGCTGCGCGCGCTGCTGGGCGCCGTCACCGCCCTTGGGCTGTGGTCGATCCTGCCCGCCACGGCCGCCGCCCAGCCGGCCCAGCCGGCCCAGCCGACCACCACCAGCCCGCCGGTGACCACGGCCCCGCCGACCACCGCGCCCCCGACCACGGCCGCCCCGGCGACCACGGCCGCGCCCGCGACCACACGCCGGCCGC
>DATABK010000774.1:0-4166 GCA_036259695.1 Actinomycetes bacterium
CCTCGACCGCGACCCCCTGCCCCTGGTCCGGGCCGGGACCGTCGCCGTCCGCGACCTGGGCCGCCTGGCCCGCGACCTCGACCTCAGCGACGAGGAGCTCGCCCTGCTGGTCGACCTCCTGGTCGAGGCTGGCCTCCTCGCCGTCGGCGGCCCCTTCGGCCAGCGCTCCCTCGGCCTGCGTCCGGAGGCCGACGCCTGGCTCTCGGCCCCCCGTTCCCGCCGCTGGGCCGACCTGGTGGCCGCCTGGCGCTCGGCCGACCTGGCCGTCGAGGACCACCTGCTCACCACCACCCCACGGTCCCGGGAGGCATCAGGTTCCGGCCGCCTCGGCCCCTCCCGTCGTGAGCCCTCGACGTCCGACCGTGCCCGCCCGCTCGCCGGCCGCCGCCTCGCCGCCGCCGCCGCCCGCCGCCGAGCCCTCCTCCAGATGCTTCTCGACCCCTCCCCCTCGAACCTCGCCTCGGCCGGGGCCGCCGCCGTCGACACCCTGGCCCCGTTGCTCGCCTGGCGTCAGCCGATGGTGTGGCCCGACCCGGCCGGGGGCGGCCCCGACGACCTGGAGGCGACGGTCCGGGCGGTGCTGGAGGTGGCCGCCTTCCTCGGGGTGGCGGTGGTCGAGGGGGGCCGGGCGCAGGCCGGGCTGGCCGTGGAGGGGTGGCTCGCCGGGACCGGGGCGGGTGGGCTGGCCGAGGTGGCGGCGGAGGCGCTGCCCGACGGGCCTGACCGGTTCCTGCTGGCCGGGGACCTGACCGTGGTGGCGCCGGGCGGGCTGGCGCCAGGGGTGGAGACCCGGCTGGCCGGGCTGGCCGACCGGGAGGCGGCCGGGTCGGGCACCTGGCGCATCCACGACGCCAGCCTGCGCCGGGCCTTCGACGAGGGGGCCACGGCCGAGGAGGTGCTGGAGTTCCTGCGCCGCCACTCCTCGACCCCACTGCCCCAGGCGCTGGAGTACCTGGTCGCCGACGTGGCCCGCCGCCACGGACGGCTGCGGGTCGGCGGGGCCACCACCTATCTGCGCGGCGACCCGGCCATGGTCGCGGGCGCGGTCCGCTCGGCCGCCGGGCGGCGCCTGGGGCTGCGCGAGCTCGCCCCGGGCGTGGCCGTCACCGGCCGCAGCCAGCGCGAGCTGCTGGCCGCCCTGCGCAAGGCCGGCGAGGCCCCGCTGGCCGAGGAGCCCGACGGCAGCCCTCGCCCCGAAGGCTCCCGCCCCGTCCGCCACGTGCAGCGCGCCACCCCCGACCGCCTCGGCCGCGCCGCCGCCAACGGCCACACCCCCGACCGCCAACCCGACCTCGACCCGGCCACCGCCGTCACCCGCCTCCGGGGCCGCCGCCCACCCGCCCAGCCGGGCCCCGGCCCACACCGGCAGGCCATCCCAGCCGACCCCGACCCGAGAGCCGCACATGGCTGACGGCGCCCTCATCGTGCAGAGTGACCGCAGTGTGCTGCTCGAGGTCGACCACCCCAAGGCCGACGCGGCCCGGGCGGCCATCGCGCCCTTCGCCGAGCTGGAGAAGAGCCCCGAGCACGTTCACACCTACCGTCTGACCCCGCTCGCCCTCTGGAACGCCCGCGCCGCCGGGCTGACCCCGGCGCAGGTGACCGAGGCCTTGCGGGAGCACTCCCGGTATCCGGTGCCGCCGGGGCTGCTCACCGATCTCGTCGAGACCATGGGGCGCTACGGCCGCCTGGTCCTGCGGGCCGGGGAGGACGGTCTGGAACTCGTCTCCTCGGACCCGGCCGTGCTCACCGAGGTCGTCCGCAGCCGCAAGGTCGCCCCCCACCTGGGCGGGCGGCTGGGGCCGGACCGGGTGGCGGTGCCGCTGGCCGAGCGGGGGCGGCTCAAGCAGGCGCTGCTGGCCCTCGGCTGGCCCGCCGACGACCAGGCCGGGTACGTCGAGGGGGCGCCACTCCCGATCGAGCTGCTGCCCGCCCACGCGGCCACCGGCGAGCCGTTCGGCCTCCGCCGCTACCAGCGGGAGTCGGTGGCCGCCTTCGCCGCCGCCGGGTCGGGGGTGATCGTCCTGCCCTGTGGGGCGGGCAAGACCCTGGTCGGGCTCGGCGCCATGGCCGCGGTCGGCGCCCGCACCCTCATCCTGGTCACCTCGACCCTGGCCGCGCGCCAGTGGCGGGAGGAGCTGCTGGCCCGCACCGACCTCCAGCCGGCCCAGGTGGGGGAGTACTCGGGGGCGCGCAAGGAGGTCGCCCCGGTCACCATCGCCACCTACCAGGTCCTGATCACCCGGCGGGGCGGCCGCCATACCCACCTGGACCTGCTCGGGCGCGAGGACTGGGGCCTGATCGTCTACGACGAGGTCCACCTGCTGCCGGCCCCGGTGTTCCGCATGACGGCCGAGATCCAGGCCCGGCGGCGGCTCGGCCTGACCGCCACCCTGGTCCGCGAGGACGGCCGCGAGGCCGACGTGTTCAGCCTGATCGGGCCCAAGCGCTACGACGTGCCCTGGCGTGACCTGGAGGCCCAGGGCTGGGTGGCGGCCGCCGACTGCGTCGAGGTCAGAGTCGACCTGACCGACGAGGAGCGGATGGACTACGCCCTGGCCGAGCCCGAGGAGCGCTACCGCCGGGCCGCCACCGCCCGCTCCAAGCTCCCGGTGGTGGCCAGCCTGGCCGAGGCCCACCGGGCCGACCGGGTCCTGGTCATCGGCCAGTACCTCGACCAGCTCCGGACCCTGGGGGAGCTGCTGGAGGCCCCGGTGATCACCGGCGACACCCCGGTCTCCGAGCGCGAGGTCCTGTTCGCCGCCTTCCGCAGCGGGGAGCTGGGCCGCCTGGTCGTGTCCAAGGTGGCCAACTTCTCCATCGACCTGCCCGAGGCCAACGTGGCCATCCAGGTCTCCGGCACCTTCGGCAGCCGCCAGGAGGAGGCCCAGCGCCTCGGCCGCATCCTCCGCCCCAAGGCCGACGGCGGCCGGGCCCGCTTCTACACCGTGGTCAGCCGCGACACCAACGACACCGAGTACGCCCAGCGCCGCCAGCGGTTCCTGGCCGAGCAGGGCTACGCCTACCAGCTGGTCGACGCCACCGAGGTCCTGGCCACCCGGGCCTAGGGGCCTGTAGACAACCCAACCGCCTTCTCGCCCGGTGGGCTACGCTCCCCCACCGGGCCCGGCACCGGCGGGTGCGGCTGCCGCCTGCCGGTAGTGGGGGAGCAGGCCGCTCCAGCCGCCCAGGTTGCGCTGGCGCCAGGCCGGGGCGTCGGCGCCCAGGCGCTCCCAGCCGCGGTGGGTGATGGTGACGGTGGTGGCCGAGGCGTCGCCGGTGAAGGAGATGTCGACCTCGGTGGCCCGGCTGCGGTCGGTGCCCAGGTGCCAGAGGTAGGCCAGGTGGTGCGGGGGCTCCCAGGCCAGGACCTCGCCCCAGTCGTGCTCGGCGCCCTCGGGCGTGCGCTCGAAGATGCGGCCGCCCGGCCGGGGCTCGAACCTCACCACCAGGCCCGGGGCCGAGGTCATGGAGTGGCTGCGCGGCCACCACGTCGAGGTCTTGTTGGCCCAGGTGTCGAAGGCGTGGGCCGGCGAGCAGGCGACCTCGAACTGGATCTCGATCGGCTCCACCGGCTCGGTCACTCCTGGTCCCGTCCTGTCCGTTCGCTGGTGTTCTCGGCCAGCAGCCGGAACCGGGCCGCCGCTTCCCCCCAGACGTGTTCCAGGTACTCCCGCACGGCCGCGATCCCCTCGTCGTCGAGCCGGTACAGCCGGCGGGTGCCCTCGGCTCGATCGGCCACCAGGCCGGCCTCCTTGAGCAGCCGCAGGTGCCGGGACACGGCCGGCCGGCTGATCGGCAGTTCCTGGGCGAGCTCGCTGACCGACCGGTCGCCGGTGCGCAGCAGCTCGACGATCGCCCGGCGGTTCGGGTCCCCGAGGGCGTCGAAGGGGTCTCCGGGCAGGGCGTGCAGCGGCATTGCCTTAGAGTAACAGAACTGTTACCGTAACGCATCTGTTACCGATACCAGGGAGGACCGGTCCGACATGAAGGCGTACGACGCCGCCGCGGAGATCAAGGCCAGCCCGGAGGCCATCTGGGCCATCCTGACCGACGCCCCCGGCTACCAACGGTGGGACTCGGGGGTCGAGCGGGTCGAGGGCAGCATCGCGCCCGGCGAGAAGATCAAGGTGGTGTCCAAGGCCAACCCGGGCCGCGCCTTCCCG
>DATABK010000775.1:0-7568 GCA_036259695.1 Actinomycetes bacterium
CCGAGAAGCTGGTCTACCTGACCGACGTCGAGGGCCTGTACGCCGACGTGGCCGATCCGGACTCACTGCTCCAGCAGCAGACCGTCGGCGAGGTCGAGGCCATCCTGGACGGCGGCCAGGTCGCGGCCGGGATGGTGCCCAAGCTCACCGGGATCGTCACCGCGCTCCGGGGTGGGGTACGGCGGGCGCACATCCTGGACGGGCGGCGGGAGCATGCGCTGCTGCTGGAGCTGTTCACCGACTCGGGGGTCGGGACCATGGTGTCGTCGGAGGAGGTGGAGGCGTGAGCAGCCTCTCCGAGCGTGAGGCGGCGGTGCTGTGGCCGACCTACGTGCGGCCCCAGGTGGAGTTCGTCCGGGGGCAGGGGGTGCGGCTGTGGGACGCCCGTGGTCGCGAGTACCTGGACTTCCTGGGTGGGATCGCGGTGGTCGCGGCCGGGCACGCCCACCCACGGGTTGTCGAGGCGGTCTCCGCACAGCTCGGGACGCTCGGGCACACCTCCAACCTCTACTTCACGGGGCCGCAGGTGGAGCTGGCCGAGCGGCTGGTTGGGCACTTCGGCGGGGACGCCAAGGTGTTCCTCTCCAACTCGGGGGCCGAGGCCAACGAGGCCGCCATCAAGGTGGCCAGGCGCTGGGGGCGGGCCAACCGGGGGGAGCAGGCCACCGGGATCGTGGCCACCCTTGGTGGGTTCCATGGGCGGACGCTGGCCACGCTGGCCGCCACCGGGAAGCCGGCCATGCACACGCCGTTCCAGCCGTTGCCGCCGGGGTTCTCGCATGTGCCGTTCGGGGATGTCGGCGCCCTGGCCGCGGCGATCGGGCCGGACACGGCGGCGGTGCTGGTCGAGCCGATTCAGGGGGAGGCCGGGATCCGGGTGCCGCCGGCCGGCTACCTGCGGGCGGTTCGGGAGCTCACCACCCGGGCTGGGGTGCTGCTGATCGTCGACGAGATCCAGTCGGGGATGGGGCGCACGGGGCGGTTCTTCGCCCACCAGCACGAGGAGATCCGGCCGGATGTGGTGACCATGGCCAAGGCGCTCGGGTCTGGGTATCCGATCGGGGCCACCATTGCCCGGACCGAGGTGGCCGACGTCATGCAGCGGGGGGACCACGGGACCACGTTCGGGGGGAACCCGGTTGCCTGCACGGCTGCGCTGGCCACCCTGGATGTGATCGAGCCGCTGCTCGGGGGCCATGTCGACAAGGTGTCGACGCGGCTGGCCGACGGGCTCGGCGAGCTGCGGGGGCGGCTCACCGGGCGGTCCACCTGGGCGCCGCCGAGCTCGGGCGACGACGAGGGGCTGGCCGGGGCCGAGGTTCGGGGGGCTGGGCTGTGGTTTGCGCTCGAGCTCGGCCCGGAGGCGCCGGCCGACGCCCGGCAGGCGGCCCTGGCCGCGCTCGGGCGGGGGCTGGTCGTCAACCCGGTCACCGATACCGCGTTGCGGTTGGCGCCGCCGCTGGTGGTCAGTGAGGAGGAGATCGACGAGGGGCTGTCCCGGCTGGGCGCGGCGCTGGAGGAGGCGGGGCTGTGCCGGTGAAGGCCGACCGCCAGCGGGCCCTGGCCGACCTGCTGCGGACGCGGCAGGTCTCGAGTCAGGCGGTGGTCCTCGAGCACCTGCGCGGGCAGGGCTTCGACGCCACCCAGGCGACCATCTCCCGTGACCTCGAGGACCTGGGGGCGGTCAAGGTGCGGGGGGCGGACGGGCGGCTGGTCTATGCCCTGCCCGAGCCGGGCAACGGGCACGGCGCCGACCACGACGAGGTCCGGCGCATGCTCGGCGGCTCCCTGCTGGCCATCATCCCCAGCGGCAACCTGGTGGTGCTCCGCACCCCGCCCGGGCACGCCGCCGCGCTGGCTTCAACGCTGGACCGGGCCGGCATCGCCGGGGTCGCGGGCACGGTCGCCGGCGACGACACCGTCCTGGTCGTCTGCACCGAGCGCACCCCCGGGCGGGTCATGGCCCGCCAGCTGGCCGCGCTCGCTGTCACCCCACCCGCACTGGCTGAACCCTACCGAGGAGCGACCGCATGACCCGATCCACCGCCGACCTCGTCGTGCTCGCCTACTCGGGCGGGCTCGACACCACCGTGACCGTGCACCGGCTCGTCCACGAGCAGGGCCGTTCCGTGGTCGCCCTGCTGGCCGACGTCGGCCAGGGCGAGGACCTGCCCGCCCTGGCCCAGCGGGCCCTGGGCGCCGGCGCGGAGGACGCGGTGGTGGTGGACGCCCGGGAGCGGTTCGCGGCCGAGTTCCTGGCCCCGGCGGTGCGGGCCAACGCCCTCTACGAGGGCCGTTACCCGCTGGTCTCGGCCCTGTCGCGCCCGCTGATCGCCCAGCTGCTGGTCGAGGAGGCCCGGCGCCGGGGCGCGGGCGCGGTCGCCCACGGCTGCACCGGCAAGGGCAACGACCAGGTCCGGTTCGAGGTCAGCGTCGGCGCCCTGGCTCCCGAGCTGGAGATCCTGGCCCCGGTCAGGGACTCGGCCATGAGCCGGCCCGAGGCCATCTCCTATGCCGACAAGCACGGCCTCGACCTGGGCGGGATCACCGAGGCCAAGCCGTGGTCGATCGACCAGAACCTGTGGGGCCGCACCATCGAGGCCGGGGTCCTGGAGGACCCGTGGCTGGCCCCGCCCTCCGACGCCTTCGAGTGGACGGTCTCGCCGGCCACGGCCAGCGGGACCCGCGAGCTCGTGGTCGGGTTCGAGGCCGGGGTGCCGACGAGGGTCGACGGGGCCGACGCCGGGCTGGCCGGGGTGGTGGCCGCCCTCAACCGGGCCGGGGGCGAGGTCGGGTTCGGGCGGGTCGACATGATGGAGAACCGCCGGGTGGGCATCAAGAGCCGCGAGGTCTACGAGGTCCCGGGCGCCCTGGCGGTGATCGCCGCCCATCGCGACCTCGAGGACCTGACCCTTGACCGCGACGTGCTCCACGAGAAGGCCCGCCTCGACATCCGCTACGCCGAGCTGGTCTACGACGGGCTCTGGTTCTCGCCCCTCAAGGCGGCCCTGGACGCGTTCGTGGCCGAGACCCAGCCGGCCGTGACCGGCGAGGTCCGCCTGGAGCTGTCCCCTGGACGCTGCCAGCCGACCGGCCGGCGGGCCGAGCGGGCCCTGTACCGGCCCGACCTGGCCACCTACGAGGCCGGCGACGCCTTCGACCACGACGCCGGGCGCGGGTTCGTGTCCCTGTGGGGGCTGCCCGCCCGCACCTGGGCCCGGGTCCACGGGGATGGGTGACCCGGAGGGAGGCGAGGACCCGGCCCGGCCGCTGTGGGCCGGCGGGTTCGCCGGGGCGCCCGACCCGGCCATGTGGGCGTACACCTCCTCGCTGGCCGTCGACCGGCGGCTGTGGCGCCAGGACGTGGCCGGGAGCCGGGCCCACGTGCGCGGGCTGGTCGGGGCCGGGGTGCTCGAGGTCGGGGAGGGCAAGCGCCTGCTCGACGGCCTGGCCCAGGTCGCCGGCGAGCTGGCGGCCGGCACCTTCGCCTTCCACGACGGTGACGAGGACGTCCACAGCGCGGTCGAGCGCCGCCTGACCGAGCTGCTCGGCCCGGCCGGCGGCAAGCTCCACACCGGCCGCAGCCGCAACGACCAGGTCGCCACCGACCTGCACCTGTGGCTCAAGCAGGCCTGCGCCGACGCCGTCGAGGCCCTGGCCGGGCTGATCGACGCCCTGGTCGGGGCGGGCCGGTCCGCCCCCGGGGCGGTCGTGCCCGGGCTCACCCACCTCCAGCCGGCCCAGCCGGTGCTGTGGGCCTTCCAGCTCGCCGCCCACGGCTTCGCCCTGGCCAGGGACGTCGGCCGGTTCCAGGACGCCGGCCGCCGGGCCGACGTCAGCCCGCTCGGAGCCGGAGCCATCGCCGGGTCGTCGTTCCCGCTCGACCCGGCGGCCACCGCCACCGCCCTCGGCTTCGCGGCCGCCTTCGACAACGCCATGGACGCCACCGCCGACCGCGACGCCGTGGCCGAGCTGCTGGCCGCGGCGGCCATCGCCATGGCCCACGCCTCCCGGCTGGCCGAGGACATGGCCCTGTGGGCCGGGCGCGGCTGGGTCCGGCTGCCCGACGCCTGGGCGACCGGCTCCAGCATGCTCCCCCAGAAGCGCAACCCCGACGTCGCCGAGCTGGTCAGGGGCCGGGCGGGCACGGTCATCGGCCGCCTGGCCGGGTTCCTGGCCACCCTCAAGGGGCTGCCCCTGGCCTATGCCCGCGACCTCCAGGAGGACAAGGCGGCCGCCTTCGAGGCCGCCGACACGCTGACAGGCTCCCTGGGCGCCCTGGCCGGCCTGGTCGCCGGGCTGGAGCCCGACCTCGCGGCCATGCGCTCCGACGCCGAGGCCACCGAGACCACCGCAATCGACCTGGCCGAGGCCCTGGTCCGCGACGGTGTCCCCTTCCGCGAGGCCCACGCCGCCGTCGGCGCCGCCGTCCGCCTGGCCGCCTCCCGAGGGTCCCGCCTGGTCGACCTGTCCGAGCACGACCTGGCCGCCATCCACCCCGCCCTGGCCGCCGCCGACCGCTCCGTGCTCGGCGTCGACGGCAGCCTGGCCGCCAAGGCAACCCCCGGCTCCACCAACCCCGACCGGGTCGACGACCAGCTCACCGTCCTCGAGGTCGCCGCCTCAGCCGCCCGCACCTGGGCCGAGGGGTTCCGCCCGGTCCTCGACCTGGGTCTGGACTAGCCCGCCGACGTCCCTGCCGGCCGAAAGGCCCGGTACTGTACCCGGTCGTGCCCGGTCGGCAGATCCCGGCCCAGGACCCCTTCGACCCGCGACCGGCGGCGCCCGTTGGTGCTCACCCAGGCGAACACCAACGGGACCAGCGGGAAGACCCCCAGCACCGCGGGCACGACCACCAGCCCGGCGTCCATGCCGTGAGTCTTCCCGCTTGAACCGCCTAGAACTTGGGCAGGCCGCCGCCACCCATGAACTTCTGGATGAGGTCCTGAGGGTCGAGGCCGAACTTCTGCAGCAGGCCGGCGTGCTGGTCGGTGTCGACCTGGTCGGGGAGCTCCTGCTCGGCCTGGCTGGCCTGGTCCTGCTGCCCACGCTCGCGGAGCAGGTCGAGAATCATGTTCTTGTCCAGTTGCAAGGCGGGAATCCCCTCTGTCGCGACGGCATGACCGCCGCTTCCTGCCCCGCGATGCCTGCCCGGAAACCCGGCGCTCAGCGCATCGACTCGGCGATGCGGATGGCCTCCTCCTTGGAGAGCTCGCTCTCCAGGCGCAGGGTCAGGTCGCCGCGCTGCCAGATGAGGGTGTTGCCGGCGAGGCGGGTCTGCTCGTCCCGGAGCTGGCCGGCGGCGTCCCGGTAGGTGAAGAAGTGCGGCTCGCCGCTGAACCAGTAGCCGGGCTCGCCGCCGACCTCGACGAAGGAGACCAGGCCGGCGCCGGTGACCTTCTTGATGAACTCCGGGGTCGGCTCGCCCCGGAACTGGGTGATCAGCAGCCCGGCGTCGGTGAAGGGGGAGGCCGGCAGGCCCGGCCGGGCCCGCCAGACCATGTCGACCCGGCCACCGGCGGGCTCCGACTGGCTGACGAACACCGCGTCGGGCCGCTCCAGCCCGCCCGTCCCAGGGACCAGGACCGGGAAGCCGACCCGGCGCCGGGCCTCCTCCAGCGGGACCCGGGTCCCGAGCCCCAGGTCGAGCCGGGCGCCGGGGGTGGTGGTCACGGTCGGCGACGGAGGCCCGCCGATCTCGACCCCGATCCCGCGCAGCCCGAGCCGCCGGGCCACCGCCTCCCTGGTCCCGGGCGAGGCCACCAGCACGGCCGCGGCCAGCAGCACCGCCGCCAGCCCGGCCACGGCCAGCCGCCGCCACCCGGCCGGCCAGCTCCAGCGCCTGGGAGGGGGGGCCGGCGCCCGGGCCGGGCCCTCCTCCAGGCGGGCGCTCACGGCGGCGGCCAGGTCAGGGGTCGGCGGGAACTCCAGGGAGGCGGCCAGGTCGGCCAGGGCCCGCTCGACGTCGGCAAGGTCGCGCTGGCTCATCGGTCACCTCCCGGCAGCGTGGTCGGCGCGGCCGCCGCCGCGTCCTGCTCGGCCATGACCGCCCGGAGGCGGTCCATGGCCCGCGACAGGCGTGACTTCACCGTTCCCGGCCGGCAGCCGAGGGCGGCGGCCATCTCGGCCTCGGACAGCTCCAGGAAGTAACGGCAGGCGATCACCTGGCGGTCGTTCTCGCCCAGCCGTCCCACGGCGGCCAGCAGCAGCCGCCGTTGCTCGGTGGCCAGTGCCGCCGCCTCGGGGGACGGGGCCGCGTCCCCCGAGGGGCGGTCCTCGGCGACCCGCAGCGCGAGGTCGTCCTGACGCCGCCCGCTCCGGCGGCGGTTGCGGGCCTCGTTGGCCACGATCGCCAGCAGCCACGGCCGGAACGGCGACCCGACCCTGAACCGTGGCAGCGCGTACCAGGCCTTCACGAACCCCTCCTGAGCGGCGTCCTCGGCGTCGGCCGACCCCCCGGCGATCACCCACGCCGTCCGGAACGCGAGGTCCTGGTACCGCCTGACCAGCACCTCGTAGGCACGCGCGTCACCCCCTCGTGCCTGCTCGACGAGCTCCTGTTCGTCCAGTGGTCGGCCCTCCACGGACTCGGTCTCGCCAATCCATACACCACGACGGGGCGCGAGGTTCCGTGCTCAGCGAAGCGCCGCCTCCAGGGTGGCGCGGTGGGCGGTCACCCAGGCGTGGTCGGCGCGGACGGCGGCGGGGGCGCCGGTGTCGCGGAGGTGGCGCATGGCCGGGACGCCGGCGGCGGCCCGGGCTTCGATGCCTCGCCAGCAGCGGTCCTGCCACCACAGGATGGTGTCGACCAGGCGGGTCCGGTCGGTCAGGCCGTAGCTGTCGCAGACCACGCGTAGGCGTCTGGCCGCGTCGGCCGGGTCAGGGGCGGACGGGCCGAGGGGGAGGAACTGCCAGCATGTGTGGGCGACGTCGTGGATGCGGTCGCCGGGGGCGGCGATGTCCCAGTCAATGAACGCCACCGGGCGCAGGCCCTGGCCGGTGTCGCGGTAGACGGTGTTCCTGGGGGACAGGTCGTTGTGGCAGACCACCTCGGCCGACCCGGCCAGGGGCGTGCCGGCGCTCAGGTCGTGGAGCTCGCGGACGAGCCGGGCGGCGGCGGCCAGGCTCTCGTCCGAGCCGACCTCGGGCGGCTGGTCGGCCTCCCAGGCCACGTGCCCGTCGACATGGCTCAGGACCTCGCGGCCCTGGGCGTCGGTGCCCAGGTACCGGGGGGCGCCGGGCCAGCCGCGGTGCTCCAGGTGGAGGAGCAGGTCGTGGACGAAGGCGGCGTTGGCCGGGGGCGGGCGGCGCACGGTGTCGCCGGCCCGCACGACCGCGTTGATGAACCCGCCGGGCAGCTGCTGCTCCATGGGCTCACCCTACCGGCGCTACTGCCAGCGGCGGTCGTGGCCGAGCAGCTCGCCGACCCGGGAGGCGGTGTCGGGGCGGGCGAACAGGTGGCCCTGGGCGTAGTCGCAGCCCAGCTGGTCCAGCTTGGCCAGCTGGCGGGAGGTCTCGACGCCCTCGGCGATGACGGTCAGGCCGAGGGTGTGGCCGAGGCCGATGAC